>NZ_JAFNJD010000119.1:0-783 GCF_017368415.1 Shewanella sp. 4t3-1-2LB | reverse complement strand
CTAATGCTGATCAGTTAAGCCAGATCGCTTGACGATCTCATTGAAAAGATCAAAATCCGATGACCACTCGTCATCGGATTTTTTTATGCAACTCACTACCGCGCTTGCACTGGCTAATGGCTATGCGCCCAACACTGAACAACTAGGCCAACTGAGTGATATCTTGTGTCCAGATTTCATCTCGCAATGCCTTGAAACATCTGGAGTAGCGACCATTCGCAAACGTCGACTACCTCTTGAACAAGCTGTTTGGGCTGTCATTGCGATGGCAATGTATCGCCAAGAGCCTGTTTGGAGCATCGTCGGCAAAGCGCAATTGATGTTGCCCGGTAAGAAGCCGCTTGTTGCACCCAGCGCAGTTGTTCAGGCCAGACAACGTTTAGGTGTTGATGCCGTTAAAGAAATTTTTTCGCAAAGCCAACGCGTCTGGAACCAAGATGCCCAGCATCCTGACTGGTGTGGCTTAACGTTGCTTGGGGTGGATGGTGTCATTTGGCGAACGCCCGATACTCCCGAAAACCAGCAAACCTTTACCTACAGCAAAAACCAGCACGGTGATGTTGGCTATCCGCAAGTACGCATGGTTTGCCAAATGGAATTGACGAGTCACATGTTAGTTGCCAGCGCGTTTGACGATGCCAAAACCAATGAAATGAAGCTGGCAGAGCAACTGATTGATACCACCCCCGACAATTCACTCACCTTGTTTGACCGAGGATTTTACTCACTGGGACTGCTAAATCGTTGGCATCAAACGGGCGAAGCCAGACACTGGTTAATGCC
>NZ_JAFNJD010000118.1:0-845 GCF_017368415.1 Shewanella sp. 4t3-1-2LB | reverse complement strand
GAATTCTTAATAAATCATCCTGACTTAACTGATGTAAGCCTTGTGGTAACACAAGGTGTTTGGGCTCCCGTTGCAGTTAAGTTTGCTCAAATTCGGAATATTAAAAGCGAATATTACTTAAGAGATGAAACCTCTATAAATATTTTTAACAATTATCATAAAGGTATCCGCTTTTTAGTTAAATATCTATTTTCACTAGCCTTATTTCCTATATCTAAAAAGTTTTGTGTAGATAATGTATATGCTCTCAATAATGCTAATCGGATTATTTCAAATTCAAAATATATGGCTGGGCAACTTCTTCAACGTTTTAGTTTGCACTCAGAAGTTATATACCCACATATTGATGTTGAAAGTTTAAAGAAGTCCTATTTAGACTGCTTAAATGTTAGTATTATTAAAGGCGTAGTAATTATAGGGGATACAAATTTAAAAGGTGTCGATATATTTCTATCATTGGCCAGTGAATTTCCCAATGAAATATTTTATGTTTTTGGTAAGGATAAAAAATTCAGGTCTAATTTATCGAATGTACATCATATGGCATGGTCGTCTGTAGTGGGTTTGCCGTTTTCTTATGCTAAAGTGATTATTGTTCCTTCTCGGTGGAATGAAGCCTTTGGGCGAGTTGCAGTTGAGGCAAAAATTTTAGGTATTCCTACAATTGTCGCTGAATGCGGTGGATTACCAGAAGCAGTAGATTTTGATTCTAATTCTATCGCTATTGATTACTTAGATTTTAAAAATAGATTAGCAAATCTGCTTTATAATGTTTAAGTAAAACCTGTTAACATTTACAATTTAAAAATTAAATCAAAAAAGCTCTTAAGCTAACTGTAGTCAAA
>NZ_JAFNJD010000117.1:0-936 GCF_017368415.1 Shewanella sp. 4t3-1-2LB | reverse complement strand
TGCTAACTGCGATGGAGAGACGGAGAAGGCTAGGCCAGCGCGGCGTCGGTCGTCCGCGTTTAAGGTTGTAGGTAGTGTGCTTAGGCAAATCCGGGCACATAATACTGAGGGCTGATGACGAGTCACTAAGGTGATGAAGTGGTTAATGCCAAGCTTCCAGGAAAATCTTCTAAGCTTCAGGTTAGCAGGAATCGTACCCCAAACCGACACAGGTGGTCGGGTAGAGAATACCAAGGCGCTTGAGAGAACTCGGCTGAAGGAACTAGGCAAAATGGTACCGTAACTTCGGGAGAAGGTACGCTGCTGTTGGTGGAGGGACTTGCTCCCCGAGCTGACGGCAGTCGCAGATACCAGCTGGCTGCAACTGTTTATCAAAAACACAGCACTGTGCGAACTCGCAAGAGGAAGTATACGGTGTGACGCCTGCCCGGTGCCGGAAGGTTAATTGATTGGGTCATCTTCGGAGAAGCTCATGATCGAAGCCCCGGTAAACGGCGGCCGTAACTATAACGGTCCTAAGGTAGCGAAATTCCTTGTCGGGTAAGTTCCGACCTGCACGAATGGCGTAATGATGGCCAGGCTGTCTCCAGCCGAGACTCAGTGAAGTTGAAATTGCGGTGAAGATGCCGTATACCCGCGGCTAGACGGAAAGACCCCGTGAACCTTTACTATAGCTTGGCACTGAACATTGACCCTGCATGTGTAGGATAGGTGGGAGACTATGAAGATGGGACGCCAGTCCTGTTGGAGTCGACCTTGAAATACCACCCTTGCAGTGTTGATGTTCTAACCTTGGCCCCTTATCGGGGTTAGGGACAGTGCCTGGTGGGTAGTTTGACTGGGGCGGTCTCCTCCTAAAGCGTAACGGAGGAGCACGAAGGTTGGCTAAGTACGGTCGGACATCGTACGGTTAGTGTAATGGCACAAGCCAGCTTA
>NZ_JAFNJD010000116.1:0-964 GCF_017368415.1 Shewanella sp. 4t3-1-2LB | reverse complement strand
ACCACCCCAACTTGGCGTCAAGTGGCTTGCGCCAATCTTTTTTCGCCCAGACAATTCAGCTTCGCCGCCTTGCCTGCAACACCGCCAGCGCTTCGCTGTTGCCGTGTCAGTGGGTGCGCATTATAGGGGGCTTAATCTTTTGTGCAAGCACCAATTCGCTAGAAAATGACGATTTTCATCTGTTTGCCCACTATTTCGCCCGAAGAGTGTTTTTTTGTCCGTATAATGGTGAAAACAGCAGCAAACTTGAGAACGAATGGTGTGGCAATGACAAACTTGAGACCTTATCAGGGGATTACCCCAACGCTTGGACAACGCGTTTATATTGATGAAGCTAGTGTATTAGTCGGTGATATTACCCTTGGTGATGATACCAGCATCTGGCCGTTGGTCGCGGCGAGAGGTGACGTTAATCGCATTGTCATTGGGCAGCGCAGTAATATTCAGGATGGCTCAGTACTGCATGTTACCCGCCGCTCAACGAATAATCCCGAGGGATTTCCACTACTCATAGGTGATGATGTCACGGTTGGTCATAAAGCCATGCTGCACGGTTGTACTATAGGTAATAGAGTGTTAGTCGGCATGGGGGCGATTATTCTGGATAATGTGGTAGTGGAAGACGATGTGATTATTGGGGCTGGCTCTGTGGTTCCGCCGGGGAAACACTTGCAGGCAGGATACTTGTATATGGGCAATCCCGCGCGGCAAGCCAGACCTTTGACGGAACAGGAACTCAAATTTTTGCGGGCATCCGCAGATAACTATGTGCGCCTGAAACAGGAATATCTGCAACAGTATGAGTCAGCAACACAACTCTAGCCGATGAAGATATTGTGTATTAGTTCAGACTAGATCTGACACATCATCTTGAAAAGATGAGAGTTACCCGTTTTGATAAAGGTGTCGAATCTTAAATCAAAACATAAGGCAACTCTCATGCTTCATACTAGCAATCCGATTA
>NZ_JAFNJD010000115.1:0-980 GCF_017368415.1 Shewanella sp. 4t3-1-2LB | reverse complement strand
AAAGGCGAAACGGTTTCCATAAAATGCCATACCTTGCCAAGAAGTTCCCGCATGTTTCGGCAACTGTGATTACGGGTTACCGTTTCATGTAGTGCCAACCATAAGCGCTCTATCTTGTTGACCCAAGGTGAGTATACCGGTTGAAACAACAACCTGAACTTGGGGTTGCTCTTGAGCCAAGCCAGGGTTTTACGGCTCTTGTGAATGATGTAATTATCTAGAATTAGCGTGATAGTTTTGGCTTTGCGGTAATGTCGTTTGAGCTTTTCCAGTACCGCAATAAACAGCTCCGACGCCTTGCTGGCGCTGCTCACATAAAGCACTTTTCCTGTCTTGGTATGCAGCGCTCCTGCCAAGTAGTGCTTGCGGTTGTTACCCGGGGTGACCACGCGTTTTTGTTGCCCTTTGGGCATCCAGTCCGCCCCGATTTTGGGGTTAAGGTCGATATCTACTTCATCTTCATAGAATACCGGGTGCTCAGCACTGCTCTGCTCAAGTGCCTGATTTATAGCGGCCATTTTCTCAGCTTTGTATGGGTCTTTAATGCGCAACGTCGGGGCTGAGCGGCGCCAGACTATGCCTGCTTCGGGTAACAGGCGGCGAATGGTTGATGCAGCGACGCATAGCTTAAGCTGTGCATTAATCACCTTGGCAAGCAGCTCACTGCTCCAGCGGCTACGCTGGTAACCAAAATCTTCCGGACAAAGCTGGATAAGCAGTGACAGACAGAGCAATATCGGGTTAATAGGCAAGACGGTTGGCCGCCCCGGTTTCTCTGATTTCAGTCCATCAATGCCACATTGGGTGTACCAGCCCAACCATCGGCCGATGCTGGAGCGGGCTGCACCGGTGATGTGCTGAACTTGGGTAACCGGCAGCCCTTGATGCAACATCAACATCGCAATAAGACGCCTGGCAAAGTGCTTATCGTTGGTTTTTTGAATCAATTTTTGCATGCGCTTGCGCTCAGCGCGGCATAG
>NZ_JAFNJD010000114.1:0-1011 GCF_017368415.1 Shewanella sp. 4t3-1-2LB | reverse complement strand
CGTTATCATGGCAATTGCCTCGACGACTCATGCTACCTTCCAAACCATGAGCACTCAGAAATTCATTCCAATCATGGCTCGTGTATTGGCTTCCCTGATCTGAGTGAACCAGTACTTTGCCATCAAGTTTACGACGCCATACCGCCATCAATAAGGCGTCTAACGCAAGTTCTTTGGTGATCCTGTTGCCCATTGACCAACCAATAATGCGACGTGAAAACAAGTCCATCACTGCGCCAAGATAGAGCCAACCTTCATGTGTTTTGATGTACGTAATATCCGTTACCCACGCTTTGTTCGGCGCTAAGGGATTGAATTGCCGTTCTAAACGATTTGGCGTTACAACATGCTGCTCACCACTACGAGCTCTAGGCTTGCGATAGCCAACTTGCGCTCGCAAGCCTGCTCGCTGCATCAGGCGATGCACACGATTAATACCGCATTGCTCACCAAGGTCACGTAGATCTCGATGGAGTTTGCGGTATCCATAGACTCCACCAGACTCAAGCCAACACTGTTTGAGTTGACCAGTCAGCCGGTCATTATCGCGTTGCCGCTTCGACTTGGCGCAACTTCTCCACGCGTAATACCCGCTCGGATGAACATCAAACAGCCGACACAGTTGTCGCACAGAGTGGCTGTGATGATGCTCTTGGATAAAGGCGTATCTTACTCGGGGTGGCTTGCGAAGTACGCCGCGGCTTTTTTTAACAGGTCACGTTCTTCAGTAACGCGCTTAAGCTCTTTTTGTAGTCGTCGGATTTCGGCGGACTCAGCAGACTGCTGAAGGTGTTCCGCGGAATCAGGACCATAGCGCTTAATCCAGGCATAAAGACTATGAGTGGTGGTACCTAAACGCTGAGCAACGTCAGCAACAGAATGGCCGGCAACAGTGACTTGTTTAACCGCTTCGATTTTGAATTGTTCGGGGTAACGTTTATGGCTCATGGACACCTCTTTTTTAGCTAGTTTATCTAACTAAAAGGTGTCTAGGAAATCAGTGGCGATTCA
>NZ_JAFNJD010000112.1:0-1023 GCF_017368415.1 Shewanella sp. 4t3-1-2LB | reverse complement strand
AGTTGAGCACAATACGGCGAAATAACGCCATTTTCTTCGCATTGTCTCTATCGCCTATCCGCGACATATCTTCTTTGAACGTGACATCCAGTACCCAATGTTGTTGATTCTCGATGTGCCAATGCTGTCTAACAGCCCGAGCGGCAAGTTCTACCTCAATATCCAATGAACTCAGGTAGTAATGCGTATCGATAGTCGTCGTTCCATTGCGCTTACGTTCGCGCTCAACGGCGATTAGCGATTTGACGGATGGCCACTGTTTGGCAAGCTCTTTTGGCAACAAGGCAGGAATTTGAAACGTGGTACGACGTTCTTCTCGACCGTGTCCCTTGTCGCTTTCTTCACACATTGGGATATCGGTGGCATTAGTCTCCCAGTGTGGCTGAAATAGCGCTTCAATCGTCTTTCTCAGTGTTGGTTGATTACCTTTCACTTGCACAACATAGTCACCTTTACGCTTTACAATTTGAGCAAGTGTTTCTTTGTTGCAATGCAGTGCATCAAAGGTCAATACGGCATCTTGGATATCCAACATATGCAGTAATTCGCGAACGGTCGCTACTTCGCTGCCTTTGGTTTTGGTGTCTTGTTGATAGAGGACAAGTCCTTGCTCGGTATCAAATGCTGAGACGAGGTGTAATGCTTGTTCCGTACTGTTTTTATTAACTGCGCCACGAAGGGTTTTTCCGTCAATGGCGATTAACGGTTTACCGGCAGAGGCTCTCAAACTATTGGTCCAGCGAAACAATGCCAGTACCATCATCTCAACATCAATTGCTTTAATGATCCGCGCAATAGAGTGCCGAGTGGGTATTCCTTTTGCGAAAGGCCGATGTTTCCGGAGCCATGACAAGTGCTCATGACCAAACTCCTCAATCTCAAGCCATCCGTGACAGCCGGAAGCGGTTGCGGCTAAAACGAGGAAAATGATATCAACCAAATTATGTTCCAAGTTGATATATGAACGTGGGTCTTCAATGAGTTTCAAATGGTCAAACAAGGACATGGATTAGGCTGAGTAGA
>NZ_JAFNJD010000111.1:0-1033 GCF_017368415.1 Shewanella sp. 4t3-1-2LB | reverse complement strand
AGATATAGTAATATTGAATTTTTTTGAAAATTGTATTTTGAAAAAATGGCCTATATTACATTTAACTAAGGCATTTTTTATTTTGGTCTTGCTTAAGGTGGTGGTTAGAAAAATTATTTGGATAAGGCATAACTATTACCCTCACGATTATAAAAAAGAAGAGCATTCAACATACTATGGGGTCATATGTGATCTTTTATATAGATTCTCAACTGATATATTGGCACATAGACCTGTGCCTGAGTTGGGCATTATGGAATATGTACCTCATCCACAATACTATTGTTATAGTAATAGTTGTGATTCCACTAAACATAACACGCAGTTATCATTTTTGTATTTTGGCCAGGTGAAGTCATATAAAGGTTTAACTCAATTACTCAATGCTTGGCCTTCAGACTATCATCTAAGAATGTTGGGCAAAAGTGATAGTGAATTGCTGACATTAGAAATAAAAAAAATTATCTCTGACAGAAATTTAAATGTTACGTGGGAAAATGCCTTTGTGGAGAAGAAGGTACTGAATGATATTATATTACAATCTGACTACGTTATAATTCCTCATATTGATGATTCAATGATTGTTACTGGTGCAGCTTATCATGCAATTAGTCTAGGCTGTAATGTAATTCTTAATGAATCAAATTTTGCTAAATGGTTCAAGTCAGAATATCCATTCGCAAGTAATTATGATAGAACAAGTCTTATGCAGACCTTATCAAAATGTGTGAAAACCAATAGGAAAGATATCCTAGATTTTGTAGCTAATAAAAATGGAGATATAGTCCTGATGTCATCTTGGGAATATTTCTTTAATAAAACATCTGTTAACTAATTTGCGATTGTTGGATATCTAAATGTTGGCTTGGGTCATTTTGACGATTGCTATACCTTTGTTGATAACTAAAAGCAGAAATGTTTTTATTTTAGTCGCCCTATTTATAACAATATTTTCAATGCTTCGTTACGATGTAGGGTTTGATTATATTTCATACAGCGATATGATTTCTAATGGAAGTTATGATAGTTATAG
>NZ_JAFNJD010000110.1:0-1094 GCF_017368415.1 Shewanella sp. 4t3-1-2LB | reverse complement strand
CAGGGTGGGATCATACTTTGTTAACAGCATGGAACTTATCAGTATCAGCATGATCTGATCAGGCATGTTATTCTACTCAGCCTAATCCATGTCCTTGTTTGACCATTTGAAACTCATTGAAGACCCACGCTCATATATCAACTTGGAACATAATTTGGTTGATATCATTTTCCTCGTTTTAGCCGCAACCGCTTCCGGTTGTCACGGATGGCTTGAGATTGAGGAGTTTGGTCATGAGCACTTGTCATGGCTCCAGAAACATCGGCCTTTCGCAAAAGGAATACCCACTCGGCACTCTATTGCGCGGATCATTAAAGCAATTGATGTTGAGATGATGGTACTGGCATTGTTTCGCTGGACGAATAGTTTGAGAGCCTCTGCCGGTAAACCGTTAATCGCCATTGATGGAAAAACCCTTCGTGGCGCAGTTAATCAAAACGGTACGGAACAAGCATTACACCTCGTCTCAGCATTTGATACCGAGCAAGGACTTGTCCTCTATCAACAAGACACCAAAACCAAAGGCAGCGAAGTGGCGACCGTTCGCGAATTACTGCATATGTTGGATATCCAAGATGCCGTATTGACCTTTGATGCACTGCATTGCAACAAAGAAACACTTGCTCAAATTGTAAAGCGTAAAGGTGACTATGTTGTTCAAGTGAAAGGTAATCAACCAACACTGAGAAAGACGATTGAAGCGCTATTTCAGCCACACTGGGAGACGAATGCCACCGATATCCCAATGTTTGAGGAAAGCGACAAGGGACACGGTCGAGAAGAACGTCGTACCACGTTTCAAATTCCTGCCTTGTTGCCAAAAGAGCTTGCCAAGCAGTGGCCATCCGTCAAATCGCTAATCGCCGTTGAGCGCGAACGTAAGCGCAATGGCACGACGACTATCGATACGCATTACTACCTGAGTTCATTGGATATTGAGGTAGAACTCGCCGCTCGGGCTGTTAGGCAGCATTGGCACATCGAGAATCAACAACATTGGGTACTGGATGTCACGTTCAAAGAAGATATGTCGCGGATAGGCGATAGAGACAATGCGAAGAAAATGGCGTTATTTCGCCGTATTGTGCTCAACT
>NZ_JAFNJD010000010.1:0-90492 GCF_017368415.1 Shewanella sp. 4t3-1-2LB | reverse complement strand
CCAAGAATGATAGCAAAGCGCACAATGCGCGTTATGTGACGACCAAATGAGCCGCCCGGTCACCAAAAAGCATTTTACCGGGCGGGAGTCTAAACATAACGCTCCCGGTACATTGTGCGCATTTATAGCGGCTAAACCAAATCAAGAAGCGTTTATTCAAGACCTAACGTCCTGATCT
Source organism: Shewanella sp. 4t3-1-2LB (assembly GCF_017368415.1). Lineage (NCBI taxonomy): Bacteria > Pseudomonadati > Pseudomonadota > Gammaproteobacteria > Alteromonadales > Shewanellaceae > Shewanella > Shewanella sp. 4t3-1-2LB. Next base: position 90,314 of record NZ_JAFNJD010000010.1, on the reverse strand, counting down.
GTACTATCAGCAAAAGAATCGCGCTGTTTGACAACTGGAGGCTTATAGAAAGGATCACAAGTGACAAAAGTCGAATAATCACCATAACTCACACGAGCCAAACACTGATTAACGGCCATAACAGACATACCCACGGCCGCAGGGTCAAACGCTTCATCTGAAGATTTGCGGGAGAACGCAAAGTCATAATGCACTGCCCCGGATGAATCCTTTACATATTGAGACCCGGTAATATAAACACCATCGACAAGCTTTGAGACATATTCAGTCATGGCCTGCTTTTCAACTGGAGAAGGCAAAGACGATGAAACATAAGAAATATGAGGCTTATGAACAGCAGTTGAAGCCTGAGAAACTGGCTTGGCGTTATCTGCTTTCATAGAAAAAAACAAATTATAAAGGAAATAGATACATAAAATTAAAACAATAACAATGGCAATAAATAAATAAACAAATTTAGGCATCTTAAATTTATGAGTGTGCATTTCAGCGCTGAAATATGCACCATAAAAATTAACAGGCCGCTTAATAAATTTCTTCTGAGAATTTTTTAAATCAAAATAACTATCCACATCAAAAGATTTAGATTGTTCGTAACGAGTAACACGATTACCGCCAAAAGGATTGTGATAATGAATATGACGACCGACCAAACGTCTAACATTGGTATCTAGCAGCATCCTATCCTGAGTTACTAAATAAATATCATAACCATGATGGCGATGCGTCTCAAACTGACTAATATAGTCAGGAACTTTAGCACCGACAGCACGAGGCGGAAAAAAATGCTGACATTCATCAATAAAAATAATAGCGGTATGCGGCAAAGCAAACCACTTTAAAGGGTCAGCAAAATTAGTAAAATGCAGGTTAAAACGCTCAACATGTTTAAAAGTTAAATCCGAATAATTCATGTTGGAAATAAAGTCTTCAAAGGGCGCTAATTGCTTTTGTGAATATAATTTACGAACCCAATATAACCAAGTATCCATCGGGTTAGCTGCGTCAAATTGAGCCTGTAACCAAGGGACATCAGACAACGTTACAAATTCATCATCCTTATGCACACGTTTCATTATTTTTTCAAGTTTAAGCAGTGCCGGACGGTTTTTCTTTTCCATTAAACGCAGCAAATAATTGCCATAAAACCAACCGGAAAAGCTACTGGCAACATCATAATCTAACATCAACAATTTAACGTTATTATAAAAAATAGGACGTGAACCATTATTTTCAGAAACCAACATTGCAAGAGTATTTAAAGATTTAGAAGCACCCGGTTTACCAGTAGTTAAAATCAACATAATTAAGCATCCCAACTAATCGGAGTTTTATCACCCGGTTTACGCCAAACAGATTTACGCATTTCACCAGTCTTACTAACACCTTTTAAAACCAATAAACCGACACCCGCCGACAACATAATATTAATGGCAGTATCAATACCTAATAAATGAATAAAAGTGGCAACTTGAGGATAAATAAAATTTTGTGAACTATTTAAACGTTCAATAACTTTATCAAAAATAAGATTAACGCCGAAATAAGTAACCGTGCCAAAACCCAACGATACAGCAATACGCGCCACCATAGCCGATATAGTGGCGGCTAAAAAAGGAAAAATTGAAACCAACAACATATAAAAGAATTGCATAAATCCCCCTATGAAAATTTAGCAAACATTAAAACAGCAGCAACAGAAGCAAAAGCAACGACAAACCAAGAAATAACCCCGGCCAAATCACAAAAAGGCGTCATATCCAGAGAAATAGAAAATAAGCGAGTATTAATAGGAATTGGAGCCGGACAAGTATCTGATGCACCAGAAACATGAAAACCATTAGAATCATTGTAATGATTTAATATATTCGATAAATCAGCAGTACCAGCCTCAATATTACTAATTTTTGAATCATCTGAATTATTAAATTCTTTTAGAGCAGAAATAACACTATCGACATTGCCAGTCTGAGATTCAGTGGCTTGTTTAGATTTACAACTTTCTTCCCACGCTTTGCGAGCAATATAACAAACGGGAGAATTAGAAGTACAAGTAAAAGTTTCACAGCCATTTTCTGTTGCAGTATCAGAATTACCAGAGCCGCCCTCGCCTCCACCGGAGCCATTAGCCAATAAATCCTTAATGTCGGCCAAATTAGTATTAATATCTGAAAGAGATTTAGACTGAGCAGGAATTAAAGCGCCCAACATACCATCTAAACCTAAAAAAGTATTAGCGCCATTAGCTGAAATGCCAGAATAAGCCTCAATACTAGACAGGATACCCGTCATATTACCAAGCATCGGCATAATATTATTTAATAATAAATCAGTGTCACTATCCCCGGTGCCACCAGTATTACCACCATCACCACCGGAATTACCGGAGCCAGCCTTAATAGCATCAACAATATTAGACTGAGCAGAATAAATAGAAGAATCTAACTGACTAAGAGCACCCCTGTCAGCGGCCATCATATCGTCAAGACGATTATTAGTAGCTAAAATAGAAATACCATTACTAGTAACAGCATTTTTTAATGCAGTAATAGCGGAAACAATAGAACCAGAACCCTTAATAATTTCACTGCGAATTTCTGGGAGGTAAATAGAATTAGTGGTTTGAATATGTTTCAAACCTTCATAAAGTGATTTAGCGCCATAAAATTCAGCCTCAGGCGAAAAATAGGGATCAGGATAGGTATTACTACCATCACCACCGCCACTATCACCACCGCCACTATCACCACCATCACCATTATCCCCATTGCCACCGGAGTTCTGGCAGTTGTTAACGTCGGTTGCGTCATAAGTCATATCAACAATACAAACAATGTTAGTAGGGTCGCCAACGGCACAAAACCAACCATTGTCCATCCCATGCCAAGAATAATTATTAGAATCGCATTTAGACGCATAAAAAGCCTTGGAGGCTTCAACATCATTAAACTGAAAAGTAACTTTTACGCCGGGGGTAGCTGGAGGGGTGTATTCAGCAAAAGAAGGAAAGACAGGAGAAAGCAGCCCTAAAAGAAAAGCCGCCTTACACAATCGATTAGCACTAACAGCACCAAAATCCATATTAAATCCTGTAATGTAATAAACATAAGTCACCAAAGCGGGGGCGAACCCCCGCAGCAGGATTAACCGAAAATAGAGGCCTTAGCCCATTTATAAACGACCGCAACAGCAGCAAGGCCAAGCATGGCCAGCCCAATTGCAGAAACAGCAGCAGTACCGTCTGTGGTAATTGCATCAGTGGCACCAGTAACATCAATAGCAGCCTGTGAAGCAGTGGTAACAACAGTGGCACCCAAAGCAGCAACCAAAGCAATAGCGCGAGACTTATTCATAAAAACTCCTTAATTAAAAGCCGAGCATACGGCGAGCAACTTTAAAAACATAAACGAGCGCATATAACGAAGCGCAAGCAACAAATAATGTCATGACAACAGTCGAATCTAATTGGTCTTTAACATCCTCATGAGATACCAATAAATAGCCATCACATGGCACCGCAGTCGATGTATATAAATGACCTGACGCATCAGACTTAACACAAATTGACATGACATACCTCATCAAATGAATTAGACACCAAGGTGTCATCCCATAGTTGTTCGTCTAATTCAATTTGAATACAACAACCACATTGAAAACCAACCGGGACGCCGGAAACGTGAAATAAACGGAAAGAATCGACAAAAGAATCAATTTTTTCACCACAACAGACACATTTACAAAAACGGCCATGCCCGGTTGATTGATAACGTGGAGAATTAGCCATTTAAATTAGTCCAGTTTCAAATCAGGAGGAACTGGCAACCATTTCATTTTAAATTTATCCAGTTCAATCTGACCGCGGCCATAAGCGGCGACAACCTGAAAAGAGGAAGCCGCTAAATAATATTTTCCGGGCAATAAACAATCAGTTAAATTTTGATGCGAAACAGTTAATTCAATTCGCTGAAAACCATCTGGCGAAAAATAGGCTTTCTGGTCGTAATAGGTTCTATCTGGTTTACCATTAGTACCCTTTACAACACGAGTTTCAGGAGAATCTTTGCCCTTAAAAATTTCTATAACAAGTAAATCAATCATCATAATAACCCCTTTAAACAGCAGCTAGATAACGTGGCATCTGATACCACGAAGGAACAGAAACAGCCGCTGGAGTAACTTCCCGAGCAGCAGTAACAAAAACAGGAGAAAACCGGGAAATATTGCAGGGTTGAGCAATATCAATACCGACCTTACGAAGCCGAGCACGGTGAGTCTGTATAGAACGACGCGAAAGATTAAAAGATTGACCGTGCATCCATTGGAGAGCATACATAGCTGTAGTATTAGCCGCACGAGTAGTATCAACAACGCCAGCAGATAAAAGAAGCTCAGAAATAGTTTCAAAGTCCATAGCAGTCACCTGTAACTTACGGTCAAGATGTAAAAATTCAGAATGTAAAGTATTTAACTTAGAGAAATCAGACATACCCCAATAACACAAATTATTTTTTTGTAAATAACGAGATTTTAATTTTTGTTCAAAACGGACAATACCAACAGAATTACAATAATCAATTAAACGATTTAAATATTCGACTTCAGGAGAGTCATTAGAAAAAGTATTTTTAAGTTTTGGCAATTGATGAAGCCACATTTCATAAGCTTTATCATAAACAGAAGGATAAATTAAATTAGCGTTACCGCGAACCGACAACCAATCAACAGTTTTACCATCTGTATGTAAACGAGGAACAGAATTACGATAACGTTGAGTAGATAAACCAGACAAATAAGCGTCAACATTACCAGCACCAACAGAAATATTTTCTGTAATATGCAATTCCTTAATAACAGCACCATCTGAAATAAAAGTATTGCCAATCTGTGAAGGTTTTAAAAAAGTACCCCGAGTAAACTCAGGAAGCCCCAATTGACGACAAACACCGTTATAAACAGACATACAAGCATCAACAGAAGGCAAACCAAAAAGATTGTCCAAACGATTCCAACGAGAGGGATTACCAGAAATCCGCAAAAGAGAGCCACGAATCTTGATAATCAGAGTGTCACAAAAAGAGCCTTTATGAACATAAGGCGCTTGATTCAACTGGCTACCCTCCCCTGTATCAACAAAGATTCTCTGATAAGCAACATCAGCTAAAAAAGGCAACTGAAATCCGAAATCCTGCTCAACAGTCAACCAATCAAAAAACATAGTGCATCCATGTATACATGTGACATCTTGTTAATATGTGAGCATGTATACAAGCACGCAGGCCACATGTCAACATGTATGCATGTATAGTGAGAAAAGAATTTGACATGGAAAAAAAAGACATGCCGACAACATTAAGACTTACAAAAGAAGAACAACGAACAACAGAAGTAAAGTGTAGGGAAATCAACAAAATACTAATTAACGAAGAAATAAGCCCTATACAAGAATCAGAGTTATTACATTTAGTTATAGAAAAAGCTCTGAAAAGACTAAAAGTAAATAAAAGAGGTGAAATTGAAATAGAATAACCGCAGGTTATTGCGGTAAAGTTCGGGTGTTACTAGAACCCGAACCGCTTCGCGGTGCAATGGTCGAGGGGGCGGCTTCGCTTGCCTCCCTCTCCCTCTCCGACCACCTAATTGCTGTAACAGCCGCTTGTCTACGACCTAAAGACTAAAAAAGGGCTGCAAGTAAGGAAAAAAGCAGGTCTGGCAGGACGGGGGACGGGCTGAAGCCCATCCAAGGCATAGCATTAGGGGTCAATGACCCCTAATAACCCCAATCATCAAGAAGTATGTTAAAAAATGACATACCGCTATCAAAAATCAATCACCGGCGCCGAGTTTTGATAGCAAAGCGTTAATCCGGGCGCGTTCTTCTGATAGCTCACGAATCTGCAATAAATCACGTTCAGCAGAAAGCAAAGACTCGGCATGCTCAATTAAATAAATGATCGCTTTTGACTTGGTAGACTCACCAGTCAACTCAAGAACGCGAGCAAGAGCAGCCTCCTGCTCATCAGTAAATCGTAACGTAATAGCCAAATTAAGCCTCCATGTCATCAACAAGACAAGATACCCATTCTTTAAAAAAATCCCAATCAACACGAAAATCAGGCACTGGATAGTAAGAAACAGACGACTTGCCATCACAATGCTCAGTGTAAGAATCAGAACCCGCGCAAGACGTAATTACACGAGTAAAGCCAAACTTAGAGTTATGAATAGCAATAAAATCATTTGAAACTGTCTTGTAGAATGTAATCATAAAAACCACCTTTTTGCTATCAAATTAATCAACCTGGTATGTATATATGATAGCAAAATGGGGGATGATTGCAAGAGAAATGATAGCAAAAGATAAGAAAAAGATGAGATTTTGAAATCAATTAGCAGCTGCAGGGCGCCAAGAATGATAGCAAAGCGCACAATGCGCGTTATGTGACGACCAAATGAGCCGCCCGGTCACCAAAAAGCATTTTACCGGGCGGGAGTCTAAACATAACGCTCCCGGTACATTGTGCGCATTTATAAGTGAGGCTGTTTGCGCGCTTGGCTGGATGGCTGTGTGATTGGCCGTTGCCAGTGCTGGCCGCTCCGCTGCGCTCAGCCTTCGCTGGCATCGCAGTCAGCACCGGCGACAACGTCTCTAGGGTTCGTAACCCTCGAACTCACCACTGGCCAACATCTGGGCATACAGTTCAGACGTCAACGGGATGATTTCAACTTCACCGTATTCACTGTGCAGTTATGAGGTCATCTGGTCTTTAGATTTGAACGTATCGCAGCCGACACCTGCGATAAAAGTCTGGATATACCGATTGGCTGAATGTCATCGATGGCAGCAAATATGGCTCAAGACTTCTAGTCAAGATATTTTTGTCTAGGTAAAATACGGTTGATATGTAGCATTCTCGTTGAGGATACAGGAATTGACCATAAACATCATGTACATAATTTTGCCCTTGGTAATGCTGCTGGTGCTTATTGGTTTGGGGCTGCTTTTTTGGCTTAAGGCTGGTGTAAAATCTAAAACTACAGAGTTGATAGAGCCTGATGATGGTTCTAACTCCCTTTCAAAAAAACATGACTTAATAGACAAAAATCATTATTAATCATATCGTTATCCGAAATATGGCTTTATAAGTTGGTCTTATTCTCTCCTCACTCTCTCACGTAACCGTTAAGCTTAGTCACAACTTGCATCACGTCGTATTTTCGTAAAGGATTTTATTCGCTGACTGGTAGTGCTGCTGGTTTTTGGTTAACATGGCAGCGGCAGTTTTATACGAGAACGAATATGGCTATTGATAGTAATAAACTCCGCCGTCCTGCAACCGGGGGCTGTGCAATTCATTGTCATGACTGCAGTATGGGGACACTTTGCATCCCGTTTACGCTCAACAACAATGAATTGGATCAGCTCGATAATATTATCGAGCGCAAGAAACCGATTCAAAAAGGCGAGCAATTGTTTAAGTCCGGGGATTCACTGAAGTCTCTGTATGCCATTCGTTCTGGAACCATTAAGAGCTATACCATTACTGAACAAGGTGATGAGCAGATCACCGGATTTCATCTTGCAGGCGATGTTATTGGTTTTGACGGCATTCACGCGCAGCAGCATCAAAGTTTTGCGCAAGCGTTAGAAACATCCATGGTATGCGAAATTCCCTTTAACACCCTAGATGAACTGTCTGGCACCATGCCTAAACTACGACAACAGATCATGCGGATGATGAGTAGTGAAATCATGACAGATCAAAGCATGATCCTACTGCTCAGCAAAAAGAATGCTGAAGAACGGTTAGCTGCTTTCATTGGTAATTTGGCGATTCGTTACGGAAACCGTGGATTTTCTCCGCGTGAATTTCGCTTAAGCATGACTCGTGGTGACATTGGTAACTACTTAGGTCTTACTGTAGAAACTATCAGTCGACTATTAGGCCGTTTCCAAAAATCAGGATTGATTGAAGTTAATGGTAAATACATCACAATTGTTGATTCGTCAGCGCTATACGAACTTGGGGGTATAGCCCACTAACCCTGTAGCCAATATCATTTTTTTGATCTTCAGCAAGACAAATTACCAGTGATAGCACATGATATAGTTGTGTCATCTGGAAAAAGGAAAACCGCCATGATGGACTATAAAAAATTGTTGGTTGTTGTTGATCCCACCTCTGACGTGCAATCTGCCTTAGCAAGAGCCGCTGAGCTTGCTAGTCGCACTAATGCTTCTGTCACAGCGTTCTTATCTATCTTTGATCTCTCATACGAAATGACCTCTATCCTGTCGAACCAGGAACGTGAAGCCATGCGACTCGGTGTTATCAATCAGCGTAAGGCCTGGCTGGCAGATATGATTAAACCCTACCAGGAAAGGGGAATAGATGTTAAGTCCGAAGTCGTGTGGCATAACCGTCCGTTTGAAAGCATCATCAAATTTGCGATAGAGGGGAAATTTGATCTGCTGGTTAAAGGTACTCATGAACACGACAAGTTAAAGGCGGTTATCTTTACCCCAACAGACTGGCATTTGTTACGTAAGGCTCCCCTGCCCGTGTTATTGGTAAAAGAAAAGGCTTGGCCGTTGGATGGAAAAATTCTATGTGCGGTCAATGTCGCGTCTGAAGATGAAGATCATTTATCGTTGAATGGCAGGATTATTGAACATGCACAGGTGCTTGCCTCTAAATTCAATGCTGAGGTTCATCTGGTGAATGGCTATCCGGGAACCCCGGTAAATCTGGCAATAGAGCTGCCTGATTTTGATGCCCATACCTACAACGAAACCATCCGTATGCAGCATGAGCAGCGTGTAAACTACCTTGCCAACAATTATGGAATCGATTGCAAGAACTGCCATGTAAAAGAAGGTTTGCCTGAGGATGTGATCCCGGAAGTAGCGGAAAAAATTGATGCTGAACTGGTAATTCTAGGGACTGTTGGTCGAACAGGCTTTTCTGCTGCCCTGATAGGCAACACTGCCGAGCATGTCATTGACTCTATTAATTGTGATTTACTGGCGATTAAACCTGATGGCTACAAGTCGCCGTTGGAAGATTAACCCTTTACGCTAAAAACATTAGCTGGAATAATACGCGCCCTGACTTAAGCAGTAACTGGGCGCGTTTTTTTATGGCTGAAACAACTGAACTCGATAAAAAACAGATAACTCGTCTCAACAAATTACAGAAACGCTTGCGCCGTGAAGTAGGTAGTGCCATTGCCGATTACAATATGATTGAAGAAGATGATCGGGTAATGTGTTGTTTGTCCGGAGGTAAAGATAGTTATGCTATGTTGGACATTCTGCTTAATCTGCAGCAGCGGGCTCCGGTAAATTTTGAAGTTGTTGCCGTGAATCTTGACCAAAAACAGCCAGGATTTCCAGAAGACATACTACCGGCCTATTTAGATAACCTAAACATCCCCTATCATATTCTCGAGAAAGACACCTATTCCATTGTGAAGGACAAGATCCCTGAGGGGAAAACCACCTGTGCTTTATGCTCGCGCTTGCGTCGAGGGACACTCTATGGTTTTGCACAGCGGATTGGTGCGACCAAAATCGCACTGGGGCATCATCGGGATGACATCATTGAGACGCTGTTTCTCAATATGTTTTATGGCGGCAAAATGAAAGCCATGCCCCCCAAGCTATTATCTGATGATGGTGCAAATGTGGTGATCCGTCCCCTCGCCTATTCTCGTGAAAAAGATATCGCTGAATACGCTAAACTTAAGCGCTTTCCTATTATCCCCTGTAATCTTTGTGGTTCTCAGGAAAATCTTAAGCGAGCCGAAATTAAGAACATGCTCAAAGCATGGGATAAACAGTTTCCTGGTCGCATTGAAACGATTTTCACAGCCATGCAAAACACTGCACCATCGCAAGGCGTGGATCGTAACGCTTTTGATTTTGTATCGCTGCGGCAAGATCCCAATGCCGAACTCTCTGGTGAGGTTGCTGAGGCAGATTTACCCGCATTTGACTTCATGGACGTTGAAAATCGTGGGCGCATTGACCTCGATAAAGCATCGAAGCAGCACCGCATTGATGTGGTAGGAATTTACACGCCTTAACGGTTATCGGTACTAAATTTGCTAATGCAAATTTCTACAAGCAGTAAAAAAGGGACCATTGGTCCCTTTTTAATGCAACAACAACTAATTATTAGTTAATTAGTTTGCCAGTGCTTCTTTCGCTTTTTCTACTAAAGTTGCGAATACAACTTTATCGAATACGGCGATGTCTGCCAAAATCTTACGATCGATTTCGATAGACGCTTTCTTCAGACCGTTGATGAAACGGCTGTAAGACAGACCATTCTGACGAGAAGCCGCATTGATACGTGCAATCCACAGTTGACGGAATTGACGTTTTTTCTGGCGACGGTCACGGTAGGCATACTGACCAGCTTTAGTTACCGCTTGAACCGCTACACGATAAGTACGTGAACGGGCACCGTAGTAACCTTTGGCAAGTTTCAGAACTTTCTTGTGACGAGCACGTGCAGTTACACCACGCTTAACTCTTGGCATCTTTCAATCCTCCTACTAAGCGTATGGCAGCTGGCGTGCGATCATTGGCACGTCGACTTTTGCAACTAAACACTTAGCGCGCAGGTGACGCTTACGCTTGGTGCTCTTCTTGGTCAGAATGTGACGCAGATGGGCTTGTTTGCGTTTGAAACCATTAGCGGTTTTCTTGAAACGCTTAGCCACACCGCGGTCAGTTTTCATTTTTGGCATTACTAAAAACTCCGCATTGGGATAATTAATAAAACGTAAGGCGAGTTTGGAAAAACTTCCTCACTACTTTGTATGCCCTACTATTTTTTCTTCGGCGCCAGCACCATCACAGCCTGACGACCTTCCATTTTCGGGAAAGCCTCCACCACTGCAACTTCATCAAGATCGGCTTTGATACGGTTCAATAGTTCCATACCCAGCCCTTGGTGTGCCAGTTCACGCCCGCGGAAACGCAACGTAACTTTCGCTTTGTCTCCGTCTTCTAGAAAACGAACCAGGTTGCGTAGTTTTACCTGATAGTCGTTTTCATCAGTACCAGGGCGGAATTTGATTTCCTTCACCTGGACCTGTTTCTGCTTCTTCTTCTGTTCTTTTTGGGCCTTCGCCTTGTCGAACAAAAACTTACCGTAGTCCATGATACGGCATACAGGCGGCTCGGCATTTGGGCTAATCTCAACCAGATCTAATCCGGCCTCATCAGCTTGTTCTTGGGCTTGTCTAATACCAACAACTCCAAGAGCCTCTCCTTCAATCCCTACCAATCGTACTTCTGATACGCCGGTAATTTCATCATTGATTCTGTTCGGGGCCGCCTGACGGCCTGCTGTTTTTTTGATCTTTATGACCTATTCCTCCAACAATTCAAGACTACGGAGCGAAATCTGTTTAGTTACTTGGGCTGCAAAAGCCTCTATGCTCATTTTGCCTAAGTCGACCCCGTCTCGGGTGCGTACTGCGACTTCCCGATTTTCCATTTCCTGATCGCCTACAACCAGCAAATAGGGAACCCTTCGCAATGTGTGCTCGCGTATTTTAAAGCCAATCTTCTCATTCCTCAAGTCTTTACAAGCTCTAATGCCATGAGACTTAAAGAAACCAACGACTTCTTCAACGTAATCAGACTGCTTATCAGTGATATTCATCACCACAACCTGTGCAGGTGCCAGCCATACCGGGAATTTACCGGCATATTCTTCGATCAAAATACCAATGAAACGCTCAAGCGACCCTAAAATGGCGCGATGGATCATTACCGGCACCTGGCGGCTATTATCTTCAGCCACATAAGTTGCGCCAAGACGACCCGGTAATGCGTAGTCCAACTGTACGGTGCCGCACTGCCATGCACGATCTAGACAGTCATGTAAGGTAAACTCGATCTTAGGACCGTAGAAAGCGCCCTCGCCCGGCAGGATTTCATATTCGATATGGTTGTTGGTCAGCGCCTGTTTTAACGCAGCTTCTGCGCGGTCCCACATCGCATCGTCTCCAATCCGTTTTTCGGGACGAGTGGACAGTTTCACCACAATATTCTGGAAGCCAAATGTCGAATAGATGTCATACACCATCTTGATACAACTGCTTACTTCCTGTTGTACCTGTTCTTCAGCACAGAAAATATGAGCATCATCTTGAGTAAAACCGCGGACCCGCATCAAACCATGCAGGGAGCCTGACGGTTCATTACGGTGGCAGCTACCGAATTCAGCCATGCGCAATGGCAGATCACGATATGACTTAAGCCCTTGATTAAAAATCTGTACATGCCCCGGACAGTTCATGGGCTTAATCGCATATTCACGGTTTTCACTGGAGGTGGTGAACATGGCTTCAGAGTACTTGTCCCAGTGACCAGAGCGTTCCCACAGGACTCGATCCATCATGAATGGTCCTTTCACTTCCTGATAGTCATATTCATCCAGTTTGGTGCGAACAAAGCGCTCCAGTTCACGGAAAATACTCCAGCCATCATGGTGCCAGAACACCATGCCGGGAGCTTCTTCCTGCATATGATACAAATCAAGCTGCTTGCCAATCTTACGATGGTCGCGTTTTGCGGCTTCTTCCAAACGCTGTAAGTACGCCTTGAGAGCCTTTTTATCCCCCCAAGCGGTGCCATAAATACGTTGCAGCATTTTATTGTCAGAATTACCACGCCAGTAGGCTCCAGCAACATTCATCAATTTAAAATTATGACAGAGGCGCATGTTAGGCACATGGGGACCACGGCACATATCAGTGTATTCCTGATGATGATACAACGCCGGATGATCGTCCTTGCTGATGTTCTCATCCAGAATCGCCATTTTGTATGGCTCACCTCGTTGCGCAAACGCATCACGCGCTTCTTGCCAACTGACGACGCGCTTGATGACGTCATAATCAGTTTTTGCCAAATCGAGCATCCGCGCTTCCAGCTTGTCCAGATCTTCCTGGGTCAGCTTATGTTCCAAATCCACGTCATAGTAAAAACCGTTGTCGATCACTGGACCAATGGCCATTTTGGTTTCTGGCCACAGCTGTTTAATGGCATGGCCTAACAGGTGCGCACAAGAGTGGCGAATAATCTCCAGCCCTTGTTGATCTTTAGCGGTGATGATAGAGAGTTCAGCGTCTTCGGTAATCAGATCACAAGCATCTTTTAACTGGCCATTTACGCATCCAGCGACACAAGCTTTAGCAAGGCCAGGGCCGATATCGGCAGCAACATCTAGCGTGGAGACAGGATTAGCAAATTCGCGTTTGCTTCCGTCTGGCAGAGTAATTACAGGCATGAATAATCCTTAGTCCAGTGGTGACCCACACGCAGGGCCACTTGGCTGATTCGGTATAAATAAAAGTGAGAACGTGTGCATTTTGCGGAGTAAGACAATACAAGAGCCTTGTGGTCCACAAAACGAACTGATGATTTTAAAGGATAAGCCTTTGCTGGTGCAACTAAATCAGGCCATTTAACTGTAATTAATTAGCACTGCTTTTGTGCATCGATGCCACGGCTTTGATGAGATAAAAGTCAATATAATCGATTAATCATTATTTTGATTTTTATCATATTTCTTATATTTTTCATTTATAAAATAATTTTGATTAATTCTATTGATATGAAAATTACTATTTAAAGCACAGTTATATGCATCAACTATAATTTAACTGAACTATCCACCGCAAACAGAGAGACTGGCGATGAAACAACAAACCATCTGCTGCCCCCACTGCGGTCACCAACAAACACTTGAACTTGACTCAAGTGCAGGTGATCAGGAGTTTTACAGTGATTGCCGGATATGTTGCAACCCTATCCACATCCGGATGCACATCGATCATCAGCACCAACGCATCGAACTGCATGTCGATGCTGATGATGAGCAATTTTATTAGCTTGTTTTACCCAAGCGCTTTTGGGGCAAGTACCCGTTCTACCGTATCCACGATAGTTTGGGTCTGGCTGTCTACTTCGATATTAAAGTACATTCCGGGCTGATAATCCCCGAGATTAGTCAGACGCAACGTTTCTGGGATCAGATGCAAGCTAAAGCGATTTTGCTGAATATCGCCAACGGTCAAACTGCAGCCATTAATGCCGATAAATCCTTTATATAGCACGTATTTCATCCATTCTGCCGGAAGTTCAAGCAGCATGTCATAATGGCTGTTAGTGTGGTCAACTTCGATAAGTTTTGCTTGAGTATGGATGTGACCAGATAGGATATGACCTCCAATCTCTTTACCAAATTGCAGTGACCGTTCGATATTAACTTCATCGCCTGCTTGCAAGGTCCCAAGATTTGTTAGCTTTAATGTCTCTTCCATTACATCAAAAAACGCCCTATCATGCCCCACCTGCGTCACGGTCAGGCAAACGCCATTATTGGCTACACTGGCCCCGGTCTGTAATCCTTCCAGTAATGCCGGTGTTAACGCAATCTGCAGGGTGTGTAACCCTGGTTTTTTCTCAACGGCCAGCACCTTGCAGCGGGCCTGAACAATACCTGTAAACATGCTTTTCTCTCTGGTTCAAAGGACAGTGATGACTCAGTCAGCTTTTCACGCCAAACGTATTATTCAATTGGCATTGCCAGTATTGGTGGCACAAGTTACCCAAACCATGATGGGATTTATCGATACCATGATGGCTGGTCGTGTCAGCGCTACCGATATGGCCGCGGTGGCAATAGGCACCAGTTTATGGCTACCGGCAATACTGTTCGTCAATGGGCTGTTGCTGACATTTACTCCGATGATCTCACACCAATTTGGGGCTGGTCACATTGATAAAATTCGACCATTAGCGTACCAAGGCGTCTATATTGCCATAATTGGTGCTATCGGTGTGATGCTGTTTCTCGATTCTGCCAGTTTCATTTTGGATCACATGGCGTTAGAGCCAGCGCTCTATCAGGTAACAGAAAAGTACATTCACGGCATTTTATGGGGTGCGCCCGCATTTTTAATTTATCAGGTATTGCGTAGTTGCAGTGAAGGCATCTCCTATACTATGCCAGCGATGATTATTGGCTTTGTCGGTCTGGCGGTTAACATTCCTGCCAATTACATTTTTATTTATGGACAGTTTGGTATGCCGGCAATGGGGGGCGCTGGATGTGGTGTGGCAACCTCTTTAGTGTTCTGGGCAATGTGTCTGACAATGTTTATTTATATGCAGTGGCATCCCAAATTTAAGGCTATCCGTTTACCCGATGTTTTTCAGCGGCCACAATGGCACACTATTGTCCAGATGAGCAAGCTCGGCATGCCAGTGGCAATGGCGCTATTTTTTGAAGTGAGCCTATTTTCAATTATCGCGCTATTGCTCGCACCGCTAGGGGCAAATGTGGTTGCCAGCCATCAAATAGCACTGAATTTTTCCTCCATCGTGTTTATGGTGCCGCTGTCGATTGGTATCGCGGTATCGATTCGGGTTGGCTACTACCTCGGCCGTAACGAACCAGCACAGTCGGCATCTGTTAGTAAAATCGGCTTGATGCTCGGTTTTTCTCTGGCATCTGTTACTGCTTTGCTGACCGTGCTGCTGAGAAAAGATATCGCACTGTTATATAACACCAATCCGCAAGTGGTATCTTTGGCATCAGGACTAATGTTTATGGCAGCGTTATATCAATTATCTGACTCAGTTCAGGTAATTTCTGCAGGTGCACTAAGAGGTTACAAAGATACTCGTAGTGCATTTTATATTACCTTGCTGGCGTATTGGGGCATTGGCATGCCGCTTGGCTACATACTGGCGTATACCGAATGGCTAACTCCAAAACTTGGCGCTTACGGCTTTTGGTGTGGACTCATTGCCGGTTTAACCAGTGCTGCACTGCTTTACGCATGGCGCTTGCGGGTGGTTCAACGTCGGATCCGTCAAGGTAATCTCATTGAATTATGACGTTTTATTAGATTATTTTTGCTAAATAGTGAAAGTTGCACAGCAAATCACCATCCGATAACAAAAAACGTTTTTTCACTTGCCAGGATCTGTAACTGGACTTTAATATAGCGTCCGTCCTGATGTTCATGCATCTGACAATATAACGTACACCCGTAGCTCAGCTGGTTAGAGCACTACCTTGACATGGTAGGGGTCGGTGGTTCGAGTCCACTCGGGTGTACCAAATTGATAAAGTCCAGTTATACACCCGTAGCTCAGCTGGTTAGAGCACTACCTTGACATGGTAGGGGTCGGTGGTTCGAGTCCACTCGGGTGTACCAACACAGTTTTCTCTTCCTGTTTCTAAAACATCGATATTGCTGTTTGTAACGTGCGGCCTGATTCTCCACCCTGCTTATTGATAACTCCCCAGAAATAAAAATGCTGTCTCAGGCACTATCCTGTGTTGCGCATAATCACTTAAGAGCCAAGATATCAAAAAGATTCCATCTGGTGGACCAACGTATCAATAAGGAAAGCGGATTAGGTCTTTGTCTTCGGGTTATACCGCATGGCTTCGATAAATAACGAAAAAGCCTGCGAACGCTGATGCCGGCTTGGGTAGTACAAATAGTATCCAGGGAATGGCTGACACCAGTCTTTTAAAATCTGTACCAATGACCCATCAGCAAGCTGCTCGCTTATCAAATCGCTTAAGGTATAACATATGCCCATACCGCTTTTTGCGGCTTGCAATGCCGAAATTGTCGTGTTGAGGATTAATGTCCCATTGGGTCGGATATTGCAAACTTCACCGTCCTTTTCAAATTCCCATACCATAAGGCCACCGCTGGTAGGCAATCGCCAGTTAATACAACGATGATATTGCATCAACTCCTTTGGATGCTTGGGCGTACCATGTTTTGCGAGATATTCAGGTGATGCAACAATAGCGCCTTCCATTTCAGGGCCGATGGGCAAAGCAATCATATCTTTTGCCAACATCTCGCCCAGTCGCACGCCAGCATCAAAACGCTCACCAACCAGATCGATCAGGCGGTTATCAGCGTTCAGCTCTATCGTAATATCTGGATACTGCAGCATGAATGCCTGTACTTTGGGCCACAATATGTAGTCTACGGCGTGCTCTGTGGCCGAGATCCGAATAAACCCCGTTGGTTTATCCCGCAGTTCACTTAGATTTTCCAATTCCTGACTGACATCTTCAAATAAAGGTGCCAATTTGCTGTATAGCCGTTCTCCGGCATAAGTAGTTGATACACTGCGGGTAGTGCGAGAGAGCAAACGGATCCCCAAGCGTTTTTCTAAATTTCGTAAGGTTTGGCTAAGCGCCGATTGGGAAACACCTAGTCGTGCTGCAGCTTTGGTAAAACTGCCTTCGCGGGCCACCCAGATAAAGGCATGAAGGTCGTTAAAGTTTTCCTGAGCCATAATTAATTAGACATACTTATAACTAAATCCCGATTATCCCATCTAATCAAATAACTCACAATATGTAAACTAGCGCCATATCCCACTACTACAACCAACTCCACGAGCTGGTCGTCGGCGAGAGTTTATGATGCGTAATATCCTGATCTTGGGCGCTGCCGGTCTGATAGCACAGCAGGTTATCTATAGATTGTTAGAGCAATTGGATGTGAAACTGACGCTGTTTCTGCGCGATGAACAACAGTTGCATCATCTGTCTGGACATCCTCGGATATGTTTATTCGCTGGAGAGGTCGAAGACCAAGAATCCTTATATGGTGCAATGTCCGGCCAGGATCTGGTATATGCCAACTTATGCGGCAATATGGCAGCACATAGTCAAGCGGTGGTGCAAACCATGCGCGATACCGGTATCCGCCGCTTGGTCTTTGTCACCTCTATGGGGGTTTACGACGAAATTCCGGGCGCACCGTTTGGTAGCATTTTGCAACCCTACCGCGATGCCACGCAGATCATTGAGCAGTCCGGACTGGACTACACCATCATCCGCCCGGCATGCCTCAATAACCGGGATGAAATCAGCTATGGCACGACTCAAAAAGGGGAAGCCTTTATTCACCCAGATGCCACCGTATCACGTAAGAGCGTTGCTGATCTCATCGTCCAGGTGATCAGTGCCGATTATCAAAAATATGGTGAAAGCATAGGCGTTCACAAACTGTAATTTTCCAGAGGTCCGAGGGGCCTAGTCATCACCTACTGAATTAACGCTGGCGGCAATAAGCGCCGACAGCAGGGTAACTATTGTCTGTTTGAGAGAGAAAAACTATGAATCCCATCGCTTTAATAACCAGACGTCGGTATCTGACGGCCATGACTGCGATAGCCTTCGCCGTCGGGGCACCAACGGTAATCTCGCTGATGTCACAACAAGCTGCAGCCAACAGTGCTGAAACCATGTCGATGCCCGCCGTAACGGTAACGGCTGTAAACATTGAGCCTCAGAGCTTCATGGAATGGCATCAGTATTCAGGTAATGTTGCCGCTATCCACAATGTAGAGGTACATGCACGAGTATCGGGCATGTTGCAAAAGGTTCATTTTGAAGAAGGCAGTTATGTGCAGCAGGGTCAGTTATTGCTGACGCTGGATCAAGCCCCTTATATTGCCGAAGTTGATCGCGCAGCAGCTAACGTAGCCGCGGCTGCAGCCCAAAGTGCGCAGGCGCATCTTGAGTATCAAAGGTCAAAACGCTTATGGAAACAACAACTCATTGCTGAAACGGCACTGGAGCAATTGAAAAATAATGCCGATGCCGCGTTGGCTAATCTACACGCCGCTAGAGCTGAATTGCAGGTTGCTAAGTTAAATTTATCATACACCGAGATCCATGCCCCCGTGGCCGGACGAATCGGTAAACTGGCCATCACTGAGGGTAATCTGGTGGCGGCGGGCAGTAATACCACTGCCCTCACCTCCATAGTGTCTGTCTCCCCCGTCTATGTGAACTTTGATGTAGACGACGCCACCGCTGCGGCGCTATTGGCCAATATTGACCGCCAACAACCATTGGCAAAGCAACTCGCAGCAATCCCAGTAGAAGTCAGTACCAGCAGTGGTAATAACCTCCGCGGTCAACTGCAGCTTATCAATAACCGCATCGACAGCAGCAGTGGCACTCTCAATATGCGGGCGATTTTTGCAAACGAAGACGAACAGTTAATTCCCGGTCAGTTCGTCAGGTTAAACCTGGGGCAAGCACAGCTGAGTCAAGGCGTGTTGCTGAATGAAAGCGCTATTGGCACCGATCAGGAAAACAAGTTTGTCATGGTGATCAATAGCCAGCAACAAGCAGAATATCGCGCAGTCACCCTAGGGGCTGTTGTCAATGGCAAACGGGTGATCACGGCTGGGCTCAATAGTGGTGATCAAGTGATTGTCAATGGCTTGCAACGGATCCGACCAGGGATGACAGTAACCACTAGTCGTGACAATAAGGGTGTATAACCGATGAACATTTCGCGTTTTTTCATCGACCGCCCGATTTTCGCTGGCGTACTGTCGATGTTGATCTTTCTGGCAGGCATTGTATCGCTACCCATGCTACCGATTTCTGAATACCCAGAAGTGGTTCCCCCAACTGTGGTGGTTAAAGCCTCATATCCGGGAGCCAACCCTAAAGTGATTGCTGAGACGGTGGCAGCGCCGCTGGAGGAATCCATCAACGGTGTTGAAGGCATGTTATACATGAACAGCCAGGCAACGACCGACGGGGCTTTAACGCTGAACGTAGTTTTCGCCTTGGGTACTGACCCAGACAAAGCACAACAGCTGGTTCAAAACCGTGTAGCGCAAGCGGAAGCGCGGCTGCCGGAAGATGTACAGCGTCTGGGCGTCTCGACCATCAAAAGCTCTCCAGATCTGACCATGGTTGTACACCTGCTTTCACCCAATGATCGTTATGGGATGGATTATTTGCGCAACTATGCTTTGTTGAATTTGCGTGATCGTCTGGCGCGAATCAAGGGCGTAGGCCAGGTAAGTATTTTTGGTGGTGGCGAATACGCGATGCGGGTCTGGTTAGATCCACAAAAAATGGCGCAACTCGGGTTAGCGGCAGGCGACGTTGTTACCGCTATCCGCCAACAGAATATTCAGGCTGCGGCAGGGACGATAGGCGCTTCTCCGGGACAGCCAGGTATTGCGTTGCAATTATCCGTGAATGCCAAAGGTCGGCTGTCTACGCCAGAAGAGTTTGGCAACATCATCGTCAGAGCCGGGGATGACGGCGCCATCACGCGCCTGAAGGATGTCGCACGCATTGAACTCGGTGCCGCCGACTACTCACTGCGCTCTTTACTGAATAACAAAGCTGCTGTGGGAATAGGCATCAACCAGACACCTGGCGCCAACGCACTGGAAATTTCAGAACAGGTACGCGCGACCATGAAAGAGGCAGCGCTCAACATGCCAGAAGGTGTCAGTTACCGTATTGCTTACGATCCAACACAGTTTGTGCGGGCATCAATCGAATCCGTCATTCATACATTGTTGGAAGCAATATTGTTGGTGGTGCTGGTGGTGGTGCTGTTCTTACAAACCTGGCGCGCCTCAATTATTCCTTTGCTCGCGGTACCGATTTCCATTGTTGGAACCTTTGCCGTACTGAATCTGCTCGGTTTTTCCATCAACGCTTTGAGCCTGTTTGGGCTGGTGCTGGCAATCGGCATCGTGGTGGATGATGCGATTGTGGTAGTGGAAAACGTTGAACGCAATATTGATGCAGGGTTGTCCGCCCGCGATGCAACCTATAAAGCGATGCGAGAAGTTTCTGGTCCGATTATTGCCATTGCCTTAGTGTTGGTTGCCGTGTTTGTGCCGCTAGCGTTTTTTAGCGGTCTGACCGGACAATTTTATCGGCAGTTTGCCGTGACCATTGCGATTTCAACCGTGATATCGGCCTTTAACTCGCTAACGCTGTCGCCGGCATTAGCAGCACTGTTGTTGCGTAGCCATGATGCCCCCAAAGATTGGCTCAGCCGACTGATGGATAAACTGTTTGGGCGTTTTTTTGCTCTATTCAATCGTATTTTCCATCGTGGCAGTAATAACTATCAGGTTGGTGTTGGACGGGTGTTATCTCACAAAGGCGCCATGATGACGTTGTTTCTGGTATTAGCAGGACTTACCGGACTACTGCTCGACAAAGTGCCGACCGGTTATGTCCCGGCACAGGACAAACAGTATCTGGTGGGCTTCGCACAGTTACCCGATGGCGCGACATTGGATCGTACCGAAGCCGTTATTCGGCGCATGGGGGAATTGGCAGCTAACAACCCAAACGTTGAAGATACGATAGCATTTCCAGGTCTGTCGATCAGCGGTTTCACCAACAGTCCCAACTCTGGCATCGTGTTTGTAGTACTGAAACCTTTTGCCGAGCGGCAACGGGCTGATCAGAGTGGCAATGCGGTTGCTCTGCAACTGAACCAAACTTTCAGTGGTATCCAAGATGCATTCATTGCCATGTTTCCGCCGCCACCGGTAATGGGACTAGGCACTACCGGCGGCTTCAAGCTACAACTGGAAGATCGCGCATCACTCGGTTTTGACCAGATGGACAAAGCAGTTAATGCCTTTATCGCCAAGGCAGCCCAGACGCCAGAATTGGCTGGGGTATACAGCAACTGGAAACTGAATGTACCGCAGCTATTTGCCGATGTGGATCGCACCAAAGCACTGCAACTAGGGGTGTCACTCACAGATGTTTTTGATACCTTGTCGGTATATCTCGGCAGTGCCTATGTTAATGATTTCAATACCTTTGGTCGTACTTATACGGTAAGGGTACAAGCCGATGCGCCCTACCGTGCTCGAGCAGAAGACATTGGTAAACTGAAAGTGCGTTCCAAAAATGGTGAAATGATCCCGTTATCGGCACTGTTGCAGGTAGATGCCAGTTACGGACCGGAACGAGTGATGCGTTATAACGGCTTCCTGACCGCCGATATCAATGGTGGCCCGGCGGCAGGTTTTTCCTCTGGACAAGCCCAACAAGCGATTGAGCGGATTGCCGAGGAAACATTGCCACACGGCATCAGTTACGAGTGGACTGAGTTGACTTACCAGCAGATCCTCGCAGGTAACTCCGCGATCTGGTTGTTTCCTCTAACCATTCTGCTGGTGTTTTTGGTATTGGCCGCACAATACGAGAGCCTGACACTACCGCTGGCGATTGTACTGATTGTACCGATGAGCGTCCTTGCGGCGATGACCGGCGTTTGGCTGAGTGGCGGTGATAACAACATCTTCACCCAAATAGGTTTGATGGTATTGGTGGGGCTTTCAGCGAAAAATGCCATTCTGATTGTTGAGTTTGCCAGAGAGTTGGAATTTACCGGTCAGTCTCCGTTGCAGGCGGCAATTGAAGCCTGTCGTCTACGATTGCGCCCAATTCTGATGACCTCTATTGCTTTTATCATGGGGGTACTGCCGCTGGTATTATCTCAAGGTGCTGGCGCAGAAATGCGTCAGGCAATGGGAATTGCAGTATTCAGTGGCATGATTGGTGTCACCTTCTTCGGTCTATTCCTGACGCCAGTGTTTTATGTGGTATTACGCAAACTTACCGGTAATCGGCCGCTGCGGTTTCACGGCGAACAGCCGCCACTGGTATAAGTTTCCAATGACCAATGCGTTGAAGTAATTTATCCATACTGCAAAACAAGGAGTTCAAAACAAAATAACCTCTAGGTAAGACCGACGACTGACACCACTATGAACATCGCTTCCCGACACAGATTATCAAGGTGGTGTCAGTCTCTTCCAAATCACAGGATTTTCCATAAACGTCTTATTCGACTTCATGCCTGAATTAATTACTGTCACTTGGGGGGAAAATGCGTATGCCTCAAGTTGGCCTACTCTTGCCCCAGTTTCAGCCTGATTAATCTATGCTAAGGCTCAAGATGATAAAAGCTGTTGTTTAGAAGAATTCACTACCGCTAACATCAGCGATTTTTCAGGACTACGTTGAGCACACGGCAACCCTGCTAGGCTTTTGTTACGGCGAATGCAGTTATCCAAACAATGTGACCTTTGGTGTATTGTTGTAACATCATTGCTATGAAATCATAAGCGTGGGACCTCCCCTAGATCACGGAGTTGACACCATGAGCCAGCGCAGTATCCGCAATCTGTTTACCCCAAAATCTATCGCCGTCATCGGCGCGTCTAACTCTCCTACCCGCGCTGGCTGTATTATGATGAAAAACCTGCTCGGCAGCGGTTTCGATGGCCCGATCATGCCGGTTAATCCCCATGCCACCTCGGTTATGGGCGTGCTGGCCTATCCCAATATCGAATCACTTCCAGTCAAACCCGATTTGGCCATCATCTGCACTCGGGCGGAGCGCGTACCACAAATTGCCGAAACGTTGGCACAATTTGGTTGTAAAACGGCAGTGATTATTGCCTCGGGTATGACCCAAAGTATTGCCGACGATGGGCAAACACTGGCCCAGAAGATTAAAGACAGCGGTAAACGTTATGGTATGCGGATCCTTGGCCCCAATAGCCTTGGCATGATCCTGCCTAATCTGGGACTGAATGCCAGTCTGGCACACACCAATGCCCAACCAGGGAAAATCGCTTTTGTTTCACAGTCTGCCGCTGTTTGTACCACAGTACTTGATTGGGCGAATAACAAAGGGATTGGTTTTTCATCATTTATTTCGTTAGGCGATGCGAGCGATATCGATTTTGATGAACTGCTCGATTATCTCGGCCGCGATTCCAAGACATCCGCCATTATGCTGTATATCGACTCGATTAACGATCGGCTACGTTTTTTGTCTGCGGCCCGAGCGGCCTCCCGCCATAAGCCGATATTGGTGATTAAATCAGGACGCAGCGTTGAAGGGGGAAATGCCGCCAGGCATCACACCGGGGCCAGTTCAGGTAATGATGCTGTGTATGAAGCCGCATTTCGGCGTGCGGGGATGTTGCGCGTAACGGACTTGGTGGAATTATTTGCTGCCGTAGAGAGCCTAGCGCACTTGAATCCACTGTATGGTGAGCGATTGTGTATTCTCAGTAATGGTGGCGGTCCGGCAGTGCTTGCGGTCGATGAATTGATCGTTAAGGGCGGAAAGTTAGCGCAGCTATCTGAAGAGATTAAAGCAAAACTCGCCGCAGTCTTGCCAGCCACTTGGTCACAGCAAAATCCCGTTGATATTATCGGTGATGCTGACAGCGACCGTTATGCCAGAGCGCTGGATATATTGATGGGTAGCGACGAACTGGATGCCGTGCTGGTATTGCATTCACCATCGGCGCTAGGCAATGGCAATGCCATTGCTGACGCAATCATCAACTGTGTCAGTAAACATCCCCGTAAACATCGGGTTAATGTGCTCACCAACTGGAGCGGTGAAGATTCCGCCTATGAAGCGCGCCGCCGTTTCTCACGCGCTGGGCTCCCAACCTATCGCACCCCAGAAGGTGCAGTTCGCGCTTTTATGCATATGGTAGAGTTTCGTCGCAACCAGAAATTACTGCAGGAAGTGCCGCAGTCAATCGTCAATAATTCCGATACCGCCACCGCACGACGACTGCTGGAGCAGGCGCTACAGAGTGGCCGTAAAGTACTGGAAACCCACGATGCCAGAGCAGTATTCAGTGCTTATGGTCTAAAAACCATAGACACCTGGTTTGCAAATGATGCCGATGAAGCAGTAGCCATTGCTGAACATGCCGGTTATCCGGTGGCGCTGAAAATTCAGTCACCGGATATTCTGCACAAATCAGATGTTCATGGCGTGATGCTGAACTTAGCGGATGCCAATGAAGTCCGTCATGCAGCGGCGGCTATCACTAGCCGTGTGCGTTTAGCCAACCCGGCTGCGCGGATTGAAGGCATGATAGTGCAAAAAATGGCGTTGACCGCTGGTGCCCAAGAGCTGCGCGTAGCAGTGCTTAATGACCCCGTCTTCGGCCCCGCCATTATGCTCGGTGAAGGCGGCTCAGAATGGGAACCCACTCGAGATGCCGCGGTAGCACTGCCGCCCTTAAACATGGCACTGTCGCGCTACATGGTGATCCAGGCATTAAAAACCGGCAAGATCCACGATCGCCACCTGCCAAATGGCCTGGATATGCAGGCGTTGTGTCGCATGCTGACGCAAATTTCCAATCTGGTGATAGATTGTCCGCAAATAGACAGTCTGGATCTTAATCCGGTTCTGGCGTCGGGTGACAATATTACCTTGCTGGATATTAACCTGCGGCTAACTGACGATGTCAAAGACAATGCTGCCAGATTAGCTATCCTGCCCTACCCGAAGGAATTGGAAGAAACCGCCATTTTGCGAAATGGCTTAAAAGTGATGTTGCGGCCTATTCTGCCGGAAGATGAGCCTAAACACCTCGCCTTTGACAGCTCACTCTCTGATGAAGACAGATACAAGCGCTATTTTGGTGTCCGGTCACAAATGACCCATGAAGAGATGGCAGTGTTGACCCAAATTGATTACGCCCGAGAAATGGCCTTTATTGCCACCATTAAAGATGAGTCAGGCGATGATATAACGCTAGGCGCCGTGCGTGCATCGATTGATCCCGACAATACTGAAGCAGAATTTGCAATGGCAGTGCGCGGTTCCCATCAAGGTATTGGGATTGGTAAGTTGCTGTTGGAAAAGCTGATCCATTATTTCCGCAATGCCGGTACGCCAGTGCTGACCGGGTACACTATGTTTGAAAACCGCAATATGGCCAGTTTAGCGAAGAGTCTAGGGTTTGCGGTAACCTTTGATATGGAAGAGCGCCTAATCCATATGCAAATGGAACTGACCCCACCCTCAGACTAATGGATCTTATAATCCTTCAATAATAAAGGCTGCCTAGGCAGCCTTTTTATCTGACAAAAACCTCAGCTACGGCATTGCTGAAACACGTCTTTATCTGGCTGATAAACACTGCTGTGGATGTTAAACAGCCCCAACAAAGTATCGAACAGATTGTCCTGCGAATAGCCGCCCCGTTGTTGCAATCCCGCCAGACAAGCGGTTTTCAGCCCATTATCATTGGCGTAGCCTTCAGAAATCCACGACAACCACGGCACAGTGGTTTGTTCCGCTGGCGCAATACTATAAGGTGTGCCGTGTAGATACAGCCCCTTCTCTCCCAACGATTCACCATGGTCAGATAAATACATCATCGCGGGGGCGTAAGTTGTTTGCTGCTGTAACTGCTTCACAATTTCCGACAGGATAAAGTCGGTATACAAAATAGTGTTATCGTAAGTATTGACTAATTCATTGTGGCTACAGTTTTGAATATCGCTACGTGGGCAATCTGGGGTAAATTGCCGATGATCTTCTGGATAGCGGCGATAATAGGTCGGCCCGTGGCTACCAACAATATGTAACACAATCAATCGATCATGCTGAGGTTGGTCTTTCGCCGACAATAATTCTTTGAGTTTATCCACCATCACCTGATCTTGACAAAACTCACCATCACACAACTTGTCATCCATATTGACGTCGATAGTATAGTTGGGCACCCGGTCACATACGCCTTTACAGCCACTGTCGTTGTCCACCCAAAAAACATTTATCCCGGCATGATGGAGCACGTCTACGGCGGTATCCTGTGCGCGGGCATGACGGGCATCATAATCCTTGCGATCCATGCGCGAAAACATACAAGGCAAAGACACCGCCGTGGCCGTACCGCATGACTGTACGTTATTGAATGCAATCAGCCCCAAAGGCTGTGTGTATTGATTGGTTGGGCGGTTATAACCGTAATACTGATAATTCATCGCACGGGCGGTTTCGCCGACGACCAATACCAACAACTTCGGCTTGGTTTCGGTAGCGCCTGCCGGTTCAGTGACTTTGGCATCAGTGCCCAACTGCTGATAGGTTATCGGTGCCTGTAAGTAAGTCTGATAAATATACTTGGAGGCCGACCCAATAAAATACGTAGGCACTATGTAATGTTTTATCTGATCGTTATTTCGGACAAAGGACGCATAATTCTGCATGTAAACAAAAGCAATCGTCACTACAACGGCCAAATTGGCCAGCATAAAGACTATTTTACGCAACATCTCTTTGGTAAATGGCCGATATTCAATATCCGCCTTATACAACAAAAAGGCGGGTACCAGACCTGTTAGCGCAAAGCTAGCCAACGATGCCCAATTAACATAAGTCAGCGCTTCTGCACTGTTAGTCTGAAATGTGTTTTCGATCATCCCGGTGTCAAACACTACCCCATATTTGTAGGCAGCAAAAAACACTCCAGAAGATAACAGAATAAGCACGATGAAAAACGGTTTCAGCAGATACTTAACACTGAAAAAGGAAAACAGGAAACCAAGTGCTGCCACCAGAAAAACCGGAATGGTTGCAACGAAGATAGGATCTACATGTGACTGATGTTCAAGCCCTTTCTTAACAATAGAAAAAAATGGAATATTGAAGATCATGACGAAAAACAACGCCAGCAAGAAAGTGACGCGGTTTACGGATAACGATTTCAGCACCTTGGCTCCAACGAATGTGATTATCTTGGTCTGCAATGAGCAGACGCTTTACGTACAAACACTGAGCGTGGTTTATAACAACTGCTACTTAAGATTTGCTTAAGCATAACAAATGTTGGCTTAATATACCGTCACCGCGGCTCGTTAGAAAGTGCTATTAAGGCGGGCTAAAAAACGCAATAACTGCTGGCGCTCTGCGTCATCAAATACTGCGGTCATCTCTCGGGTAAGTTGCAGATGTAGCTGATCATGTTCAGCAAACATCTGCTGGCCTTTTTCTGTTAACTGTACTTCAACTGAGCGACGATCATTGGCCGAGGACTGGCGTACCACCAGTCCTGCTTTGACCAAACGATCGATCTGTACCGTTAAGGTGCCAGTGGTGATCCCCAACTTATCAGCCAATTCCTTCATTCGAATCGCACCATTGGCACCTAAAATTTCTACTGTATGTATCTGGGCCAAGGAGGCCCCTTGATCGCGCACAACACTTTGCTCCCAGGATGACAGGCGTTCATAGAATTCTATAATCGCGTGGTTGATATCCTGATCCAACTGGTATTCGGCGCTCATCAGATACTCCGGTTCCTAATAATTAATGACGGTGGTGCGCATGGTCATGGTCATGGTCATGGTCATGGTCATCAGCATGACAGCATCCGTGCCCGTTGCAACTGTTACGTGGTTGTGTCGCGTCAGCACAGTTGTCACAGCGATTAACTTCAACGGTCAAGTGATCAATTTGGCCGAAATCCGCCAGCAGATCATGATAATAGTCGGTATCTTTCGGTTGGTGGCTGACCAAGGAGATCATTGCAGCATGGTGATCGGCGCTGACTTTCCACACGTGGACATCAGTCACTTTGTGATCACCTTCGGCCTCAATCCGCTGTACTAATTGCCGCACATAGCTAGGTTCTGCGCTAGCATCCAGCAAGATAGGACTGGTTTGCCGAATAAGTCCCCAAGCCCAACGACTGATAATAATTGCACCGACAATACCCATTATTGGATCTAACCAGTTAGCGCCCATATATTTCCCGGCTAACAACGCACCAATCGCCAGCAACGACGTCAAGGCATCGGCCATCACATGAAAGTAAGCAGCTTTAAGATTGTGGTCATCATGCCCCTGATGGTCATGGTGTTCATGATGGTGCCCATGTTCATGACTGTGGTGATCTTTCAGCAAAAAAACGCTGATAATATTCACCGTAAGACCGATAACGGCGACCAGAATTGCCTGATTAAAATGGATTTGCTCCGGTGACAGCAGTCTTAGCACCGACTCTACCGCCATGACTAATGCCACCAGTCCCAAGGCGACGGCACTGGTGAACCCACCCAGTACACTCACTTTACCAGTGCCAAAGGCGAAACGAGGATTGGTGGCATTTTTGCGCGCATAGGCATAAGCAAATAAGGTTAGCATGAAGGCGGCGGCATGGGTGCCCATATGCCAACCATCGGCTAACAACGCCATAGAACCATAAACTGTACCGGCAATAATCTCTGCCAGCATCGTGATAACCGTCAGCGCCAGTACGAGTTTAGTACTGCGTTCACCACCTATATTTTCTTTACTAAAATCATGATCCTGTTGCCAACGAGCGATACTATGAAATTCAGCGGTCATACCATGCGTCCACATTGTTTGATAATCAAATTACTTGATTTGCAAACTATCTGATCTGCTGGCAGTAATTGCAAGCGATAATTGTTATTACTTCACAAAATTTGCACCATCGCACATTTTCCTATAAGGACATATCGATGCCCTACTGGGTGCCAATAGCGTATAATCTTCAGTCTCGTAAATTTGTGGAAATGGACCGATGCAACTCAGTTTTGTTCTGGTGTCCCCTGCCCGCGCGGCCAATATTGGGGCCGCTGCCAGAGCCATTAAAACCCAAGGTTTTGATTCGTTAATAGTGGTGCAATCATTGGCGCACCGCGAAGATGAAGCCGCCTGGGTCGCCTGTGGCGCAGTCGATGTTCTGGAAAATATTCGCGAAGCGCCATCTTTGAGCGCAATTGCCAATGAATTTGACTTATTGATTGCCACCACCGCACGTGAACGCGGCAATCCGCGGCAATATTTAAGTCCGACACAAGTAGTGCAATCACTCAATGCCCAGCAGCAATCACTACAAAACGTTGCCATTGTTTTTGGTTGCGAAGCCAGTGGACTCAGTAACAGCGATTTAGAGTTGTGCGATTTGCTCAGTTACATTCCTATCGTTCAGGAATACCCGTCACTTAATTTGGCACAAGCGGTGATGGTTTATGCCTATGAGCTCGGGCAGGCTTTCCACTCGACAGAGCACATGCCGGGAATACAGCAATCCACCGCCGATGCGCCACAACTTAAAGCACTGTTGGAGAAGTCAGCTTTTTTACTACAAAAGTTGCAGGTTGATGATGATCAAAAATTGCAGCGTTGGCTGCAAGAAACCTTAAGCCAATTTGGTGACCGGGATGTCAAGATGGCACATCAGTTACTGGGCGATATACTGAAAAAACTGCCCTAACGGTGATAAGCACTAACGATAGGAAAGGAATAACGATTCATACTGAACACCAAGTCTGAACCGAGTTGCAACCGAGTAAAACTATCATTCTGGCTGTCACTCGGTTTTGGACAATTTCGAGTTAAAGTCTTAACTCTAACGCGTCTGCTTCGGATAAAAAATTCTAATTGAATTCACCAGCCGCCGGAGGCGGTCCGGTGGAATGAATGGTTAGGCCCCACTCAACGCGAGAGCATTCGCTTCCTCTTCAGAAACTACGGAGCCATCGCAGAGAGCGTAGCCGGTCTTCTCGCTGACCAGGTACTTCAAAACGCTCATGCTCGGCAGTCCAGTATCTCGGGTTGAAACTCTTGTTCCCACTTCCTTCCAGGCCCTTCCAGCACACGCCTTCTTGGCTTCATCTTCCCACCCACTGGCGGCTGAGCCCTCCATTGGCCAAGGAGCCCAATTTGTTTGTGAGCGCACGAAGTAAAAACCCGGCTTGACCTCTCGGTGCAGAACGCCGCCACCGAAGGGGCCAGTTCCCTTCGAAAGATCGTGCGAAGACGCGCACCCTGACAGAGCAATTGCGGCTGCAAGCAGTACTGGGAAAGAGTACATCTTCATGTGTAACGACTCACTAATGTGTATATTTCTGGGGGCCTATCGCTGAGTTAAGATGCAAAAAACGCCAAGCGTTTTTTGTCATTCTTGAACAACTTGTTATGTGTTTAGTCCCAGGGAATATTTCCGTTTTTATCCCTGAAAGTAAACGCAATAGCATGGTAGATAACAGGATCTTTTTTCTCCCAATGCCGATATGCCGCTGCAACTCCAGAGGCTAATCCACGATTATTACCATATTCAACACCTTTATCTGCCAAAATTGCATTTAGTGCAGATAAGCTAATATTTATTTGTTTAGAGTAAAGAGCTATTGCAAGCTCACCAATGAAGTCATAGATTTGTTCACGGTTCATTTTTATCCACTTAACCAACTGAATTTGAAAAAATTTATAGAAATAATCTTGAAAATTTTTTGAGCTAGATCACTTAATTAAAACGATGCTAAACGAAAGAACACAAACGATCATAACGCAACGGCGCGGTTTTCCGTGTCCGTGGCTTGTTTTGTGAGTGGCAGATTACGTAGGAGGCATGATGATGGGCTATTTGACTTCCTTGTATCTGAACTCTCCGTATTCCGCCAACCTTGAGAATGTTTGTTCCTCACTTGAAGCTGGCTGGCGGTGGCTGCGTGTAAGCTTGCTTCAACTGCTAATCTAATAACATGTCGCATTACTAAGATTTGGTCAATCTTTGTATGTCAGAGTTAGCCTAAAATCACATGCTGAATCACTTTGGGGCAAAACCTTCTTAGATTCGATGTTGATGCGCGTATTGCTCTTCATATACACATTTATTTGTGCAAGTAGCGTTTTACTAACTTCATTAGTCGTCTAAATGACTGACATTCTAAATGTGAGCTATGAGGACAAGTAGCGACATGGTTTAGGCTATTCCGTACGGCTATTAAGCATTTTATTTGCTCATCAATATCCTGAGCTTTTTTTATCATTAACTCACGATCTATATAATGACCTGTCTCTTCAGTTCGGCTAAACATTTCTGAAATTTCATTGAGTGATATACCTGCAATACGTCCAAGACTAATGATATTGAGCTTATCTATGACGTGACTGGAATATTGCCGTCTTAGCCCGTTTCTGCCAATCGAATGAATAAGCCCTAATTTTTCATAGTATCGAAGTGTTGAAGGGGGTAACCCTGACTTTTTAGATGCATCAGCAATATCCATATCATCACCTGTTGACTTAAAGTTAACTTTAAGTTGTAGCATAAAGTTGTGACTTTAAAAAATCAAAATGTTATTCGAGGAGAACGCCCGTGTTATTGGTTCTATTACAAATTTTATTGCTAGGATTTGGTGCTACATTGTTTATGGATTTATGGTCATGGATACAGAGAAATATCCTAAAAATCCCAACCTTAAACTACGCTTTGGTTGCTCGTTGGGTTTTGTATATGCCTCAGGGAAAGTTTAAGCATTCACCGATCATGAAATCTAATCCAATGAGAGGTGAAAGAATTCTTGGGTGGTTTTTACATTACTTTATTGGTGTGGTGTTTGCCGCAGGTCTTATTGTTTTAGTCGGTAGAACTTGGTTTTCAGAACCGAGTATTTCACTTGGTCTGTTAACTGGTATTATTACATTAGTTTTTCCATTCTTTATCATTCAGCCATGTTTGGGGTTGGGTGTTGCAGCAAGTAAAACGCCAACCCCTTGGAAAGCTCGTACGCTTAGTTTGTTGACCCATTCTTCATATGGCCTGGGACTCTATATAACCGCGTCTATCATTAAAGTAATGACATGAACAAGTTTCGATAGCGACTTATTGTGCTGTACGATATAGTATTATCGAAAGGAAAAATAAAAGGTAATCATTTAGTTTTGTTGTATGGCTCGGTTTCAGAAGATGAAGGCATTGTAGTCGATACAAGTAAAACCAATGAGTATATTAAGGTTGACTACGTAACCGATGATGAAATCTCAGGTACATTACGCACACGTATAAACCGCGTATCATTACTAAAATTTGCGTAAAGTTGGACTCTTATTTGTACATTGATAAACGTTCGAAACACATAAAGGGGCATTTTCGTGCTTAAGATGGCAGCATTAGAGTTGAACGCTGCCATTTTAGTACGCAACTTTAATACTCATTATCAATCTTTTTCTTTGGTATGAGACTGTATTACTGTCCAACGCTACCGTGCGTTAAATTCTGCCAGCAGTGCTTGCATCCGTGCTAAACATTCTGGTGAGCGGGCGCTACGGCTCCAGAGTGTTGCTTCAACAAAAATGTTGAACCACAGCTGTAATGCCTCAGCATTGGCTTGTTCACCCCAAGCATTAAGTGTCATGGCAGCGACTTCCGCAGTGCCCAACTGAAACTCCCGTTGTCCTTTGCGCAGTTGATACGATGCTAATGTCTCTGGATGAAACGAAAGCACTGGAAGTTGCTGCAGATAGGGACTTTTGCGGAACATCTTTACCGCTTCACGCCAACAGCCATCCAGCAGCACAAACAGCGGAATACGCTCTTTGGCGAAACGCAACGCCAATGGCGGCATCTGCGGCTGCACTTCAATTATTTGCTGTCCAGGTAAAGCGTAATCACCGGGGAACACCAAAAATGGTTGATATCCGGGATGGTTAAGTAATGCCAACAGTTGTGGATCAGGCTGAGTGCGCGACCATAAAAACGCGTGGGTATCGGGAATAAGATCCGCAATAAGCCGTCCGCTGTTACTGGGTTTCAGCACTTCAGTGTCGTACATGACCAGCGCAAATGCTGTCTGTGACGATAACAGTTTGCGGCTAGAACAGGTACAAATCTGTTGTGGCAACAGACAACTGCCACAACGAACGACTTTCATGCCCCGAGCCGCATAAGGCCGAGTGGCAATCGATTGCCGATAAGCATGCAGACGATGCACCGCATGTTGCACGGGTATCTTGTCAGAAGATGGTGCCGCAATTGTCATCAGAGGATCCGGCGTAGCAAGAAATCAGCGCGCAATCGCCGGATCCTGGTCAGAATTTTTTTCACAGCAAGCGGATAACTCTGCAGTGTTTCTAACTGACTGTAATGGGAGATCTCGCGCGTATATTGCAGCAACTGCTGCTGCTCTTCGCGGAATTTGGAGGCCAGTACCTGTTGATCATCGTGCAGTAAAATGCCGTTTTCCAAATCCAGCGCCCAGGCGCGAGGATTCAGATTACTGCCGGTCAGCAGATGTTTACGCTCATCCATGCTGATCCCTTTCAGATGAAAGCTATTACGCTCGTGATGCCATAGATGAATTCTTAACAACCCACTGTCAATCGCCCACTGCTGCTGCTTGGCAAATTTTCGCAGCGACTGCTCATACAGGTAAGGCAAGGCACCAATGGTAGAAAACGGCTGATCGCTCGGGATAAAAAAGTCATTGGCGGTTTTGTCACCCACCACAATGTCCAAACCTCGACCACTGCGCAGATGCTTTGCTAACGCCCGCATCAACAAATAAGGCGGATTGAAATAAGGTGTACAAACAAACAACGACTGCCGTGACTCTTTCACTAATTGCAGTACGGTGTTATTCAGAAGATTCTGCTTGCGACCCAGCCCGACCATGGGCGTGAGCCGCAGTGGCGCATGACCATCACGGAACCGATAACGGGCACTGCAGAGTTGTTGTTTCAAGGCCTTAATTTCGTGTCGTTCAGGCAGTTGCTCCTGCAGGCTACTCAAGCTGACAACCGCGCTATTTGACAAAATGTATTCATCAATCATGTTGCGCATGCTGGCGGCCAATTCTGCAGATTTCAGTAAGTAGTAACGGTCGAGCCGATAACGCTCCTGCTGCTGCAAATAGACATTATTGAGGCTTGCACCGCTGTATATCACAGTGTCATCAATCACAAAGCCCTTGAGGTGTAGTACGCCCAAAAATTCGCGGGACTTCACCGGCACCCCATAAATAGTGAACGGCTGTGCTGCATTGGCCATTAACTTGCGATAAAGCTGATAGTTACCACTGTCACCTTTATGCCCAATAAGCCCACGGCGCGCCCGGTGAAAATCGACCAGTACCTTAATATCAAGTGCTGGCCGACGGGCTTTAGCATTAAGCAACGCTGCCAAGACTTCGCGCCCAGCTTCATCATCTTCCAGATATAACGCCGCAATATAGATCACCCGCTGCGCAGCGTTAATGCTATCAATAAGGGTTTCTTTGAAATTTTTGGGGGTCAACAGCCACTGTATCGAATCAGGGCTTATAGCAATGCCACCTAGCTGATCCAGCAAGGCATCCTCCTACAACTCTCTATCCCGAAATCCCGAACCGCATGGTCCCTGTACTTTTGTTCAGGACGCCACGTGAAAATAGCCGCGGTAAAGTTGCGGCTGATTTAAGGCCATAGAACTTACTCACTTGTGACCAACGGAGCAAGCGTTTTCTCCCATAACGAGAAGCAGATGCATTGAAATTGTGCCTATTTTGTACAATTAGTGTGCGCTTGTGTCACTGTTCACAGTAAAATGATTGCAAAGATGACAAATCATACCAAAGATCCTCGGTTTATCATGTCACTATGACGGGCTCACCGCTGCGACAAAACAGGACTCAACATGAAGCGTAATATCTGGATACCACTGTTACTTACTTTGGCTGCGGCCTGGGGAATTTTCCATTTTAAAGATTGGCTCGGACCGCTGGTTTTGCCACTGTATATTGCCTTGGTTATCTTTGTCACACTGAAATTTTATCGGCTGATGGAAAAGGATGACCAATAAATTAGCTGATGTTAAACACTGGCGACAAAGGCTGATAAGGCTTAGTTGCTTGCTGTTACCGTTAACCGCCAGTGCCGCACCGCTGCCACACTGGTTGCAACCGTTATTGCCAACAGGTTCACAAACCGCCTTATGGGTCCAGGACAGCCATAGCGGCGAAGTGCTGATCAGCCATAATGCCGATGTGCTGATGTTACCTGCCAGTACCCAGAAATTACTCACTGCGGTGACTGCCTGGCAAGTCCTTGGCGAAGATTTTCGCTTTCATACTCGCCTGTTTACCACAGGGAATATCAAAAACGGCGTTATCAACGGTGATATCTATTTGCAGTTCAGTGGCGATCCGCGCCTGACGCGGGCACAGTTGGCGCAAATGGCCACCAAATTGGCCGCAACCGGGGTTCAAAAAATCGCTGGCAAGGTTGTACTGGTGGGCAATAATGATAGCCAGTGGCAAGCTCCGGGATGGGTGTGGGACGACTTAGGCATCTGCTACGCAGCACCGGTATCCGCCTTTGTGATAGATCAAAATTGTGTTAAAGCCGTGTTGCTGCAACGCGATAAGATAACTCAGGTAAAACCACTATTACCGGCCCCGATTTCTATTCGTTCCAGTGCGTATTTTGATCCCCAAAAACAACAGCCGTTTTGCCAACTGACGCTGCAACGGCAACCCGATAATCATTATCTGCTTGATGGATGCTACGGCGGTAGTGCCCCGTTGCCACTGGCGATTGCGATTAATAATCCTCAGCGCTATGCCGCAGATATCGTTGCGGCGGTCTATCAACAACAGTTTGCCTTTAACGGCCAGATAAGCTTTGCCAACACTGTGCCAGCATCGGCCAAGTTATTGCTGGATAACACTTCCGCATCGTTGAGCGAGCTGATCAGTGAAATGCTACTCGATTCCGACAATTTGATTGCCGATACCCTGCTCAAACAAGCTGGTCAGCAACGCTTTGGCAACACGGCCGGATTTGCCGCCGGGGCCATGACTGTGAAGGAAACTCTGGAACAGTTAGGTATTTCAATGACTAGCAGTAACCTTGTGGACGGTTCAGGTTTGTCGCGTTACAACTTACTCAGCGCCAGACAACTCGCGCAGTTGTTGCAGCAGATCCAAACTCGCCCGTCACTGCAATGGTTGATAGGTGTATTGCCAAAGGCGGGCATCAGCGGCACCTTGCAATATAAGCGCCCGTTTAATCACGGTCCGCTACGGGGCTCAGTGATCGCTAAAACAGGCAGTATGAGTGGAGTGCAGAATCTTGCGGGGTTTCTTTCAGGAGATGCCACGCAGGATAAGAACCGCTATCTCTTTGTGGTGCTGGAAAACGGCCTTAACCCTCAGGCAGAAAAAAATAAGCGTAGTTTCATGGCAGCGGTGATGCCCGCGCTACAACAGCAATTGCAAACAGAAGCTAACACAGCGTTATCTCAGCAAAGCAGCGCCCGCTGATGCGGGCACTTTTTCAAACGCTTTCTGACACGTTAGTGAACGACCTTATTAAAACCAATCAGCAGCAGGTTGCATGACGCTGTCATCTCCGGCGGCAACTACCGCAAGATGGGACGCCACTCTAGGTAACAGTTTCGCAAAATAGTAACGACATAATTGCTGTTTTCCGCTGACAAAAGCCGCAGGTAATGTTGTCGCTTTAAGCGCACGGTCTGCCATCATCAGCCAAAAATGGCCGTACAGTAGATAACCGAATGCATCCAGCGCATCCACAGCAACCGCATTTATTAATGCGGGTTTATCATGTTTCTGTTGATTAATTGAGGCGATAACATCCAAAAATTGCTGTTGCAATGTCTGTAACTGTTGCAACTCCTGCGCAAAAGCTGGCGCACATGATTGTTGCTGTTGCCGCAACATGGCAAAAAA
This sequence comes from Shewanella sp. 4t3-1-2LB, assembly GCF_017368415.1. Lineage (NCBI taxonomy): Bacteria > Pseudomonadati > Pseudomonadota > Gammaproteobacteria > Alteromonadales > Shewanellaceae > Shewanella > Shewanella sp. 4t3-1-2LB. The sequence continues at coordinate 53,124 of NZ_JAFNJD010000010.1, read as the reverse complement.
CTCCGTCACAGTGACCAAGTTATCACCAGCCAATTTTCGGCCAAGGAAATCAATGGCCTGGATGCCGTTGGTGCCTTCATAAATCTGTGCGATGCGGGTGTCTCGAACCAACTGTTCGACACCAGTTTCGCTGATATAACCGTGACCGCCAAAGACCTGTTGCGCCATCACACAGGCATCAAAGCCGCGATCACTGAGAAATGCCTTAGCGACAGGTGTTAACAGTGCCGCAAAGCGAGTGGCTTGCTGCTTATCTGCATCGACTGCGGCGTATTTAGCGCGGTCGAGTTGCATCCCGGTCATCATGGCTAAGGCGCGCCCTGCTTCTGTTAGCGCTCTGATATTCAGCAGCATGCGCCTGACATCGCCATGCACTATGAGAGGATCGGCTTGCGCCCCGGTTGGCGACCCTCCGGCCGCCAATCCTTGTAGTCGTTCCTTGGCATATTCAGCCGCCATCTGGTAGGCACTCTGGGCGCTGCCCAATCCTTGAATACCAATCGACAAACGTTCGTAGTTCATCATGGTAAACATGCAGACCAACCCACGGTTAGCACGCCCAATCAAATAGCCTTGCGCATCATCATAATTCATCACACAGGTGGCAGAGCCTTTAAGCCCCATCTTGTGCTCTACTGCGCCAACAGTAACGCCGTTAGCATCACCAAGATCTCCAGCGGCATTGACTTTGAATTTTGGCACCAGGAATAGAGAAATACCGTCGCTGCCTTGGATTTTCGCCAGCACCAGATGAATAACATTACTGGTTAGATCATGATCGCCACCAGTAATGAACATCTTGCTGCCGTTAATACGATAACTGCCATCCGCCTGAGGTACGGCGCGAGTGGCAATATTACGCAAGTCCGAACCCGCCTGAGGTTCTGTCATATCCATCGCCCCGGCCCATTCACCGGAATACAACTTGGGTAGGTATAACGCTTTCAGCTCTTCTGTGCCGTGGGCATGAATACACAATGCGGCCCCCGCCGTCAGCGCGCCATAAAGAGTAAAAGCGTTACTGGCGCTGTAACCCATTTCATCCAGCAACACGCCTAGCATTTTTGGCATGCCCATGCCGCCATATTCAGGCTCACCACACAGTCCGACCCAGCCGCCTTCGGCATACTGACGGAACACGTCGGGATACCCATCAGGCGTTTTTACCTGTGTACCGTCAAAACGCACACCTTGTTCATCGCCTGCGCGATTCAGTGGCTGGATCTGTTCGCCACAGAATTTTGCGCCCTCTTCTAGGATTGCAGCGGCAGTATCTAGATCGAGTAACTCGGCAATGGCAGGTAACGTTTGCCAAACATGGTCGGCTTCAAAAACCTGCTGCAGCAGAAAGTTCATCTCTAATGTCGGGGCTTGAATTGGGTTCATCAGTCAACAGCCTTAATATTTCAAACAAGTGTTTTAATTTATCCTGAAGCCCGCCATTTGGCAAACACCAAAAGCAAAAATAAGCGCACGGCTCACATTCACTATGAACAGAAGTACATGCCCATAAAAAAGCCGACACTATGGTCGGCTTCTATATCATCGTAAAATTTAGCAGATGCTCACCAAGTCACTCTCTGTATAGGATTTGGGTAAGCGCTGCATAGTTTGCAGCAATAGCGGATTGCCTAAAATATATCCCAGTTCTTTGTTGTCTAGGTTAGCCAATAACGCTTCTTGTGTTTGCGCTTCTTGCACTTTTACTCGGGCAATGGCATCCATCGACTCAATTTTGCCGCCTGGAACATGGGTTGGCAGCTTATCCATAAGTTGCATATGCAGTGCCATCAACTCGGGCTTATCCAGCAACATACGTACATCCCATACCTCTTTGAGCGCTGCCTCATATTGTTCACGGGCAGCAGCGGCGGCGGTCAGAATTTGCGGAGGTTCAATCTCTTCTGGCGTTGATAGCAAACGTTTAGCCCGGAACCATTTGCCCACTTTTTGTGATGCAGTAAAAGCCGACAACGGCACCGCAATCCATAAGCCGATAAGTGCGGGTGACATCCACGCAAGCAACGTCCAAGAATCCAGATAGGCAGCATATCCCAGCAGAATACCGGCCAAGACGTGATAGCGATGACGATAAATCACATCTGACCAAGGCAGACTGCCGTCATCACGACGTTGCGGTGCCCAACCACTATCCTTTCCCGAAATAATCGCAAATACAGCGCCGCAATGGATAAACATCATGATGGGAGCTATCAACGCTGACACCAGCACTTCCAGCAAAATACTGGCGCCGATACGTAACCTGCCACCAAGCACCCTGACATATTGTTTATCGGTAAGCAGGAGCAGCGAACCAAAAATCTTTGGCCCAAACAGAATCCCCATCGTAATGTAGAACAACCGCAGTGCGCGGTCGGAGTCCATCACAGGCCATTTAGGAAACAGCGAAAATTGGTCGGTGAAATATTCCGGACGAATATAGTGTGCCTGCAATGCCAGCAGCAAACCGGACAAGATCAACAACAACCAAAAGGGCGATGACAGATATGACATAATGCCGGTAACCAGATGCAAGCGGCTGATCCAATGTAACCCTTTTGCCGGTAGCACTCGGCTGTGTTGTAGGTTTCCTTGACACCAACGGCGATCACGCACTGCCATATCGATGATTGACGGTGGACATTCTTCAAATGAGCCAGGCAGATCTGCAGCGATCTGTACACTCCAACCGGCACGACGGATCAGCGCCGCCTCGACAAAGTCATGGCTCATGATATGCCCACCAAAAGGCGGCTTACCTTTGAGCACCGGCAACCCTGCCGCCTGCATAAATGCCTGCGTACGAATAATGGCATTATGTCCCCAGAAGTTCCCTTCCTTCTGCACCCACCATGCCAATCCGGTCCCGATTACCGGGCCATAGAATCTGGCCGCAAATTGTTGCAGTCGAGCCAACAAGGTGACACCTTTTACCAGATAAGGAATGGTCTGGATCAGGCCAGCATCGGGATCGGCTTGCATGCGCCGCCCAAGTTCCATGATACATTGACTCTGCATCACACTGTCAGCGTCCAAAACCAACAAACTATCGTAGGCGCTCCCCCAACGGGTACAGAAGTCTTCTACGTTGCCCGATTTGCGTGCCGTATTTTTACGACGCCGTCGATAAAACACTCGAGCGCGGCCCGCGAGCCGACGACGTAACAGCCAGAACGCCTGTTCCTCCGCCAGTGCAATACTAGGGTCGGTGGTATCAGAAAGAATAAACCATGAAAAACATTGGTGTTCTTTGCTGTCTTTGGTGTAATTCACCAAATCCAATGCCATGGTTTCCACCGCAGAGAATACCCGATCAGGTTGTTCGTTATAGGTGGGCATCAGAATGGCAACACTGTCTGTCAGCAGTTTAATCTGTGGGGCTTTTGCCCTTACAAAACGTTGTTTTATCAGCTCGATAAAACCCGCGACCCCACTGCAAAAAGCCAGCGCAATCCAACAAAAATTGACTGCAAATAACAGCAATACCAAGTATTCCAATGGCGTTACTGCTGCCACACTAAAGACCTGCAACATCTCGTAAATGGCAAATGCTGACAGCAGCAATGCAGAACCGACCACCATCACCCTTGGCGGCAGTTTAGAGGTAACCCCGCCAGGATTAGTGCTTATACGCGGAAAGCCCACCGATAATTCGTTGAGGCTTTGCTGTGGCATGGCGGCTGGCCGCTCCGGCGGCATGGCACTGTCGCCTTCTAACTGAGGATGCTCCTGAGCCAGCAAATTATCCTGCAACATCGGTTTATCCTTGCGATTCATTAACGTGACCAACGATATAACCAGGTTTCAACTTTTCCTGGCGCTGCAGCATCAACACCGGCCGCAGCATCGAACTGCAGCTCAGCACGTAGTTCAGCGACCTGAGCATCTTTAGGATCGAACTGGAATGTCAGACGATAGCCACCGTTATGAGGATTTTCACGGATTTCAACATTGTCAACACTCCCTGATGAGCTCTGCACCTTAGGCACAGGCATCACCGCTGGACGCTTACCATCGTTTAGCTGGTAATCAATAACAAACAGGCGCTTAGCCGTAGGTTTGGAAATATCAGCCCGACCGCTGGCGGTACGAGCCACTGTCACCGTGCCTGGCTTCACTGCAGGTTCTTCACCCCAACTCAAACGATAAGCGAAACGGTATTGGCTACCGGCTCGAATTGGTTCTATTGGTCGCCAAAACACCACGATATTGTCATGGATCTCTGATTGAGTTGGAATTTCTGTGAGAATAACCGAACCCTGGCCCCAATTACCTACGGGTTCAACCCACAGACTGGGATGCGTCTGATAAGGGGTACGCAAGTCTTGGTAGGCACTATAGTTACGTTGCCGCTGAATCAAACCGAAACCTTGCGGGGCATTATCCATAAACGCACTGATCTGCAAAGTTTTCGGGTTAGCCAAGGGGCGCCACAGCCGTTCACTGCGACCATTCAACATCAACAGGCCATCGGAGTCATGCACTTCTGGCCGGAAGTCATCGGTATTTTGGCGACCATTGAGCGAATGCATATACATACTAGTGCCCGGTGCCAGTCCGACTTTGTCGAGATCTACGCGAGGAAATAATGTGGCTTCGACGTCAATCTGAGTATTATCACCAGGACGGACGGAGAAACGATAAGCCCCGGTGACACTGGGACTGTCCAGCAACGCGTGGATCACCAAAAGATTCGAATCATCATGAGGTTCTTCAATCCAAAACGCCTTGAAAAACGGAAATTCCTCCCCCATCGGATCGGCAGTTCTTAACGCTAAGCCACGAGCAGAAACACCGTAGTTATTGCCCTTTCCTAACGCACGGAAATAGGTCGCGCCCTGGAATACCAGTAATTCATCAAAATAATCCTTACGATTCAAAGGATAATGTAGACGAAACCCCGAATAGCCAATATCGCCTTGGGGTAAAGGTTGGGTAACCGACTTACCGGTCTCAAAATAGTCAGGGTTATAGGCTAAGTGACTCGCCTGATTGCCCCGTACCAACGCTAGCTCCACCAGTTGCTTGAAATAAAACCCGCGGTGAAACAACTGCAACTGGTAAGGTAAGTTCTGATTCTTCCAAATAGCCGCATCTGGCCGAAAACGGATATCTTTATACTGCTCTTGTGTCAGATTTTTAAGAGAATCAGGCAAAGATTCATCGGGGGCGACATAAGGTTTGTCCGCCAACTGTTTGGCCAGTTTAACCACAGAGTCCTGATCAAATATGCCACTTGTCGTAAATTTAGCATTGCTCGCTACCACCGGTTCCGGCGCTTTCTGCTGAGCTGCTGGCGGATTTTTATCCGCGAGTATGGCTTCGACTTTATTCTCTTGGTTTAGAGGTGTCTTAGGATCAGCTATCACGGCTGCAGATTGCACCAATGCAACTCCTAATAACACAGTCAGGCTAAGCGTTTTTCCAAATCGACTGAGCATGTAGAAACAACCTTATTTATCATTCAAGCAAGAAGCAGGGTTTATATTCAAAAGCTGAGCGCCGCTAAATTATAAACGTCTCTGGAAGGTAAGCTAATATGGATGAGGGCAATAAATTACTACTAAATTCATGACAAAGAAAGCCACTGTATCCATTGTTTTTGCAGCCATTGTTAGCTGTCTCGCGTATCGGATGAAAACTGCGCAGCAGCTTTCATATTTGCCATTGTATCTCTGCCGTTTTGGCCAGTAGACACTCCGCAGACATCGCTAATTTCCGTTCGACGATGAGGGTAAAGCCTATCGCGCTCAAACGTTTTGAACGTCACTTACCCTGTTGATAAAAATCATAATACAAGCATATGGTTACTTATGAAATATGGCAAAGGAAAGAGACTTGCCACGTGCCCACTGTAAGAAACCCAACCTTAATGGCACTTTAATGAGACTGCCTAAAGAATGGCGACTGCTCAATTATGCCGGACCAGGCTATTAAAAAACGCTAAGGATTAAACCCCATTATCAAAAAAGCCGGCAAATGCCGGCTTCAGATGAATCAAAAAATAGCTGTGATTACTGCGCAGCTTTACCCGTCCAACGATCCATCCAGCTTAACACCTTGCCATACCACTGTTGCAGGTTATCAGGATTGAGGATCCAATGGTTTTCATCTGGGAATACCAATAACTCAGAGGGAATATTGTTGCGTTGCATATAGGAAAATGCTGCCAGACCTTGATCATATGGCACGCGGAAATCCTGCTCACCGTGGATCACCAACATTGGCGTTTTCCAGTTTTGTACATAGTTAGCCGGATTGAATTTTTCATACAGATCTTTGGCTTGTTCATAAGTACCGCCAAACTCATGTTCTGGGAACCACAGCTCCTCTGTCACATGATACATTGAACGCATATCAAACAGCCCTGCGTGATCTACCAGACACTTGAAACCATCGTTCCAATTACCTTGGATCCAGTTCATCATGTAACCGCCGTATGAACCGCCCAACGCACAAGCATTTGACGCATCAATCCAAGGTTGCTGTTTGGCTACAGCAGCCAAGCCTTTTTGCAGATCTTCCAGCGGCTTACCACCCCAATCGAGGCTGATAGAATCGGTAAATGCCTGACCATAACCAGTAGAGCCATGGAAATCGACCATGACGACGGCATAGCCAGCACCGGCCCACAATTCAGGATTCCAGCGGGAACTGAATGAGTTACCAAATGAACCTTGTGGACCGCCATGCACCAAAAACGCTACCGGATACTTTTTACCTTCTTCAAAGTTAGCGGGCTTCAGCCAGTAACCGAACACCTCTTCGTTATTCCAGCCCTTAAAGCTGAACTGCTGGAAATCACCAAATTTGATTTTATTTAGCTTAGCCCGGTTAACGTCGGTCAGACGCTGCAGGTCCTGCCCATCCGCATTCATCGACCAAAGGTCACCAGGTTCCACCAATGAGGCATGTCTCACTATCAAGCGGTCACCGGCAAGGCCCACCAAGCTATTACTGCCATCATTGTAAAGGGTGCGTATATCACCAAATTGGGTGTTGATGGCAAACACCGACACTTGTCCGACATCTTGAGCGGTGACGTACAAAGTATTGTTATCTTTGCCAAAACTGAGCGATGACGGACTGCGATCCCATAAAGGTGCGACTTCTTTGGTCTGCCCGGTAACAGTATCGCGCAACATAATGCGGTAACGATCGGCTTCAAATCCCGGTTTCTTCATCGCCAAATAAGCGAGATAACGGCCATCGGCTGAATAGACAGGTTGGGCATCCCAAGCTTTGTTTTCCGCCGTTAGGTTAACGGTGTCACCGCCATTTACTGGCACTTGCCACAGATCATAGTTAGTCGTCCATGCTTGATCTTTGGCCGGAGCCTTGGCGCTATACACCACATATTTGCCATCGGGCGTAAAGGTAACTTCTTCCATACCGGAAAATGGTTTGGGTGGTGTTTCGGTATCCAGTCCTTTAGTGACATCGACTGTTTTACCCAACTGACCATGCTCAATAGGGGCAACAATCAGGTGATTACGAGCATGATCGAACCAAGTATCCCAATGTCTTACCATCAGTTGACTGTACTCACGCCCAGTGCTCTTGCGCGCTTTTTCCGCGTCAAATTTCTCCTTGGAGCACTCCAGTGTGTCACATTCAGGGAAAACCCGAATCGACATCACCACCTGTTTGCCATCCGCAGACAACTTATAGCCATCAATATCTAACGGCAGATGTGATACCTGCTGTGCTTCGCCACCGGTTAAGGACAAGCGGTACAATTGACTGCTGCCATCTCGGGCGGCCACGAAATAAATACTGCGGTCATCGGGGCTGAAGCTGACATCATGTTCGGTGCCTTTGGCGGTGGTCAGCTGCAGCGGCTTAGCGTCTTTATCTGTCAGATCTAGCAGATACAGATCGGAATCGGTTTTACCGTCTTCCGCAACGGTTTTAACCCCATAGACCAGTTTGCTGCCATCGTTAGACACTGCGGCAGAATGCAGCTTATTGAGTTTCACCAAATCCTGCACAGTAAACGGCTGCTGCTCGACCGCGAGCGCTGGAACGGCAATCCCTGTGGCCAACAGTGCCATACACAAAGTGTTTATTTTCATTTGTTGATCTTCTTTTGATATTGTTCGATGGTTCAGGTTGTCAATAACAAAGGGGCCATCACAGGCCCCTCTGGTAACGCTTACTCACGCTTCCTGCGCCTGCTGGATTTTCACTTTCCAGATTGCCGGACCGGTTTCGTGGGCATTCACCCCTTCGGAGTCAACCGCTACAGTAACAGGCATGTCCTTAACTTCAAACTCATAAATCGCTTCCATGCCCAAATCTTCGAAAGCGATCACTCGCGCTTTTTTGATGGCTTTTGAGACCAAATAAGCGGCACCGCCAACGGCCATCAGATATACCGCTTTATGTTGCTTAATAGAGGCAACTGCGGCTGGTCCCCGCTCCGCCTTGCCGATCATTCCCATCAGCCCGGTTTTTTCCAGCATCATGTCGGTGAATTTATCCATGCGGGTGGAGGTTGTGGGACCTGCCGGGCCAACCACTTCGTCGCCCACAGGATCTACTGGGCCAACGTAATAAATAAATTTTCCTTTAAAATCGACACCAGCAGGTAAGCCTTCACCACTTTCCAGCAAGCTTTGAATGCGTTTATGGGCGGCATCGCGACCAGTGAGCATCTTACCTGACAACAACAGGGTATCTCCGCTTTTCCACGTTTCGATCTCTGCCTGGGTCACAGTGTCCAGGTTAACCCGGCGGGTATTTTCACCGACGTCCCAAGTAATGGCTGGCCAGTCATCCAGTGAGGGAGGCACCAGCTCCGCTGGGCCTGTGCCGTCCAGATGAAAATGCACATGGCGGGTGGCGGCACAGTTGGGGATCATCACCACAGGTTTGGAAGCCGCGTGCGTTGGTGCAGTTTTAATTTTTACGTCAAGAACAGTCGTCAGACCACCTAGCCCCTGCGCGCCAATACCGAGATTATTCGCCCGGTTAAAAATATCTACTCGTAATTTTTCTTCTGTCGTTTCAGCTCCGCGAGCCAGCAACTCATGGATATCCACACTTTCCATCAATGCTTCTTTAGCCATCACCGCTGCTTTTTCTGCCGTACCACCGATACCGATCCCCAGCATTCCGGGAGGACACCAGCCCGCCCCCATCGTCGGTAAGGTTTTTTCCACCCAGGCGGCAATATCATCGGAAGGATTCAGCATCACCATCTTGGATTTATTTTCAGAGCCGCCGCCTTTAGCCGCGATTGCCACATCTACGCTATCGCCAGGGACAGAGACAATGTGCACCACAGCTGGGCTATTATCACGAGTATTTTTCCGCGTTCCAGCCGGATCCGCCACTATTGAGGCACGTAGCGTGTTAGTGGTATTGGTGTATGCACGGCGAGTACCTTCATCAACCATCTGCTGAATGGTCATATCGGTTTTATCCCATTGCACTCCCATACCAACATACACAAAGCAAGTCACAATCCCGGTATCTTGGCACAACGGGCGATGACCTTCAGCGGACATACGTGAGTTGATGAGGATCTGTGCGATGGCATCTTTAGCGGCCGGATTTTGCTCGCGCGCATAGGCCTCAGCCATAGCGTCGATGAAATCCTTAGGATGGTAATAAGAGATGTACTGCAGGGCATCTGCGATACTGTCGATAAAGTCAGCTTGCTTGATTACAGACATGTTTGCGCTCCAATTGCTCCCTGTCCCCGCGGTAGTGTTTAGCGCTTGTCAATTCACGCGAGATCCAACTACTGCGTCGATGCCCCCATGTGCACCGCAGAAAATCGCCATATTGCTCGATTTCACCTAAGGTCAGGCTGTTATGGTCATTTTTTGGTGGCAAATATGATAACCTTTCGCAGCTTTTGGGGCTACATCACATTTTTTGGAATAATTTGCTAAATGCACATTTCAAACTGCAGCCAGATTGCGCTGTGTGCGTTGGACTGGGACTACACGGTTCCGCAACTTTTTTCGCATTTTGCGGGGCTTCCTTGGGCCGTATTACTGGACTCTGCCGATGCAGCGCATCCCGATGCCAGATTTGACCTTATCAGTGCCTGGCCGTTAGCGACGCTGACAACTCATGGCGATACCAGTGAAATTTGTGATCGGCACGGGCAAAAGCAACTGTCAGCAGTTGAGCCTTTTCAATTGTTGCAGCAATTGCTGGCAGACTGTTTTCCCGATATCAGACCCACAACGCTGCCCTTTAGCGGAGGTGCCATCGGCTGCTTTGGCTATGACTTAGGACGCAAGCTGGAAAAATTACCGGCGCTCGCAGCAGACGATATTGCTTTTCCGCAGTTGGCGGTAGGTATTTACGATTGGGCGCTATTACGCGATAAGCAGACAGGACGCTGGCAGCTGATGCATTACGCTGGTGAGCAGGCGTTATCGGCCATGTTAGCGCGTCTGAATTCGCTGCTGGCAACACCTGCGGCTGCTGTCGGCCAATTTCGGCTTTGTAACGACTGGCAAGCGCAACTGACTAAACCGCAATATCTCGAAAAATTTCAGCGCATTCAGCAGTATTTGCATAGCGGTGATTGTTATCAAATTAATCTGACACAGCGATTCACTGCCGATTATCAAGGCGACGAATGGCAAGCGTATTGCGCGCTACGTCAAGCCAATGCGGCGCCATTCTCAGCATTTATACGGTTGCCTCAAGGTTGTGCTTTATCAATTTCACCAGAGCGCTTCATTAGCGTCAGCACCGATGGACAAATCCAGACAAAACCCATTAAAGGAACCGCGCCTCGCAGTGACAATACAGATGAAGATCTGCAATTGGCTGCGGAGCTACAACAGTCAGAAAAAAACCGTGCGGAAAATCTGATGATTGTTGACCTGCTGCGCAACGATATTGGCAAGGTTGCCGCGCCCGGTAGCGTTAAGGTGCCATCACTGTTTGCGTTGGAAAGCTTCCCGGCAGTGCATCATTTAGTGAGTACGGTGACCGGCCAATTACCGATAGACGTCCACCCCCTCACCTTGTTGCGGGCCGCCTTTCCTGGCGGTTCAATCACTGGCGCGCCCAAAATTAGGGCGATGGAGATCATTGAAGAGCTGGAGCCGTCAAGACGCAATCTCTATTGTGGAGCCATTGCCTATATCAGTCAGCATGGCACGATGGATAGTAACATTGCTATCAGAACACTTGTGGCGGCCGAAGGTAAACTGCATTGCTGGGCTGGTGGCGGTATTGTGGCAGATTCCGAAGGCACTGCCGAATATCAAGAGAGTTATGACAAAGTTAGCCGTATTCTACCGCTTTTGAGTCAATTCAAGGAGTGAACGTTGGATCTCACCGAACTGCGCTGGCGTTTTGAACTAGGCGTTGCCGCACCGCTACGGCAACCACCCGGAACACCGCCACGACTACGTAATGCGGCGGTGTTACTGGCCTTTCAGGCTGGCAGTAATGGTGTGGAGCTGTTGCTAACACAGCGTCCTCACCATCTTAAGGCGCATCCGGGCCAAGTTAGCTTTCCAGGTGGCAAGCAAGAGCCACAGGATCAAAGTCTATTGGATACCGCATTACGCGAAGCTTATGAAGAGATAGGTTTAGCGCCAACCAATGTGGAAATATTGGGAACATTGCCGCAACACCATACGATTACCGGCTTTAATATCATGCCGGTGGTGGGTATTGTGCAGAAACCTTTCAGAGCAATATTAGATCCTGGAGAAGTCAGCGCGCTGTTTACGGTACCACTAACGTTTTTATTGCAACAAAATAATCGGCACGTGATGCAAGTGCAGCGCCGTCAGCAGTCCCATCCGGTCACGTTTATTCCTTACGGTAACCGACTGATTTGGGGGGCCACCGCCGCCATTATCGATACCTTCTGCGCTATCGTCGGCAGCGACACTCAGAGAATCACAAAACGCAAATAAAGTCCGGCGGTAACCGAACTCAGTAACAACAAAGGGATGTTAAACCAGTAACCCATACGGTAATGATTGGCCAGATACCAGTTCAACGCCATACTGGCAAAACTCAGTCCGGCACATACCCAAATGATGTGTTCCAGCAACATGGTTTCTTGCAGATTCCAATTCATTCTTACCGGTGCACCGCGACTAAAGAAATAGCCAACGGCGCGATCCGGCCGTGCATCATGGAACACGGTCAGCGCGTACACGGCTAACGCCCACCCCGCAATTGATAAAATTGCCAAAACTATCTGTAAGAAACGCAGTTTTCTCATTTTTCCGCCTTTCCAATGCAGTCGAATAACAAGATTGGTTCCAGAATACCTTTTTCAACTTGAGAAAAGCCACCAGCAAGGTAATATAAACCTCCAAATTTTCTGTACGATCAATAGGGTCTGGCTGTTTAGGCCGACCAACTACCTTTACCTCTGGGTGTAAGTAGCAAAACGACGTTTCACTGGAGAACAAAGCAATAATGAGCATTGCATCTGTCGCATCTGTATTTAAAGGCGAATATGCGGTCGGTTCTGAAGTTACCGTCCGTGGCTGGGTCAGAACCCGCCGGGATTCCAAAGCCGGTATTTCTTTTCTTGCTGTCTATGACGGCTCCTGCTTCGACCCGATTCAGGGTGTAGTTCCCAATAATCTGCCCAATTACAATGATGAAGTGCTCAAGCTAACCGCTGGCTGTTCAGTGATTGTTACCGGTGACGTAGTTGAGAGTCCAGGTGCAGGTCAAGATTACGAATTGCAGGTCACTAAGGTGGAAGTGAGCGGTTGGGTAGAAGATCCTGAAACCTATCCAATGGCCGCTAAACGCCATTCTGTGGAATACCTGCGGGAGCTGGCGCATCTGCGCCCTCGTACCAACCTGATTGGTGCCGTCGCACGAGTCCGTAACTGCTTATCACAGGCTATTCACCGCTTTTATCATGAAAATGGTTTTGTGTGGGTATCAACCCCGCTGATCACCGCATCTGACACCGAAGGCGCTGGCGAAATGTTTCGGGTTTCCACGCTGGATCTGGAAAACTTGCCACGAACAGAAGCTGGCAAGGTGGATTACGATCAGGATTTCTTCGGTAAGGAAGCATTCCTAACCGTGTCAGGTCAATTAAACGGCGAAACCTACGCCTGTGCGCTATCAAAAATTTACACCTTTGGCCCCACATTCCGTGCCGAAAATTCCAATACCAGCCGCCACTTGGCAGAGTTTTGGATGGTAGAGCCAGAAGTTGCCTTTGCCGATCTGAATGATATCGCCGGGCTGGCGGAAGCAATGCTGAAGTATGCATTTAAAGCGGTATTGCAAGAACGTATGGATGATATGAAGTTCTTCGCCGAACGAGTGGATAGCGCTGTGATTGAACGTCTGCAGCGCTTTGTCGACAGCGATTTCGCTCAGGTAGATTACACCGATGCGGTTGAAATTCTGAAAAACTGCGGTAAAGAATTTGAATTCCCCGTTGAATGGGGCACAGATCTGCAGTCTGAACATGAACGTTATCTGGCGGAAGAACACTTTAACTCGCCCGTAGTTGTTAAAAACTACCCCAAAGACATCAAAGCCTTCTACATGCGCCTCAACGAAGACGGTAAAACCGTAGCGGCCATGGACGTGTTAGCACCTGGTATCGGTGAAATCATCGGCGGCTCACAACGTGAAGAGCGTCTGGACGTACTGGATCAGCGCATGGACGAGATGGGCTTGGCGAAAGAAGATTACTGGTGGTACCGTGATTTGCGTCGTTATGGCACAGTTCCTCACTCAGGCTTCGGTCTTGGGTTTGAACGACTGGTCTCGTACGTGACTGGGGTGTCCAATATCCGTGATGTTATTCCGTTCCCACGCTCACCTCGTTCAGCTAATTTCTAACTCAATACCCTTAAAAAACGCGCGATTAAGCGCGTTTTTTAACTGAATTTGAAGGCGGAACAGGCTTAAAGGGAGAGGACGCAGCGTCCGCGCTCACTTCCCCATGCTCCGCCATCGTTCCCCCGGGCTCACGTTCAATCAACACACTCAACGATGACAAGCAGATATGATGCGGCCGATATTTTTGTCACTAAAAGCAGCGGTTGCAGTTAAGCAATCTGAATATCAGTAAAATCTGAGAAAGCCGAGTTGGATCACGCCCAGATGAACAGTCATGGACAATTTGTAACAGGTTAATGTATAAGAATATTTATTCTGGCATTTGTTGTGAGGTTACATCATGAGCAATGATGAAACACTACGTTTTACCGTTTCCCTGCCCCAATCACTGTTTGAGGAAATTGAAGCCGACATTGAGGCTCGCGGTTATCAATCCCGTTCTGAATATATCCGCGATCTGTTTCGAGACCGTATTGTCGATAAACAGTGGAACAATAGTCTGGAAGATGTGGTAGGGGTACTTACCGTGATTTTTGACCATCACCAGCGCGGTTTATCTGAAAAGCTGATCGAGATCCAGCACGATCATCTCGTGCATATTCTGTGCAGCACCCATGTGCATATTGACCACCATCGCTGCCTCGAAACCATTATTCTCAAGGGACAGGCAAGTCAGGTGAATCAGTTGGTAAATAAAATTGCCGCACTAAAAGGTGTGAATCTGGCGCGGCTCAGCCGCGCAGGTATTGTTTGAGTAGTGCGGCCACGATTTAACGATGTTTGTTTGATTGTGGCAGTACTACCCGCACATCCAACCCCTTGGGTTTTCCCGGCTGAATAATCAAGCGCCCTTTGTGTAACCCCACAATATGGGCGCAGATAGACAGCCCCAACCCTGAGCCAGCAACATTTTCATTGGCGACCCGAAAGAAACGCTCTGTCAGCTGGCGACAATTCTCTTCATCCAAGCCCTCGCCGGAATCAATGATTTGCAATACCGCTTGACCTTGCTGTGGTTCTTCCCAGACATTAAGCTGGATTGGCCCTGCATTTCCCGAGTACTTGCAAGCGTTGTCGATAAGATTTTTTAGTACCAGTTTCAGATAAAACGCATCGGCATCCACCTGGATTTTTGCGGGTAGATGCAACTCCCACTGATAATCTGCAATCAGTGGCAGCATATCATTCAACACCTGCCGCACCAATTCACCTAAATCCACCTCGGCAACATTCAGTTGTTCTAGGGACTCAACGCGGGAGAGCAACAGCATTTGTTCAACTGTATGAGCGATTTGATCAATGCCTTTATCGATTGCCTGATGGTGTAATTGCAGCTCGGCAGGATTAGCTGATTCCAGCAGTCCCTGATGATGCAACTTGATCACCGCCAGTGGGGTTTTAAGTTCGTGTGCCGCGTCGCCACTGAATTTCCGTTCACGACTCATGGCGGCGGCAACTCTGGCAATATAGGCATTGATTGCATCTCTGACCGTCACTAGCTCTGATGGCAAGCGCATATGCAACGGGGTTAAATCACCGGGGTCGCGGCGTTTAAGTTTATCTGCCAGCGTTTGTAACGGCTCCAACAGCAAATAGGACAGAAAAATCATCAATAAAGCTACTAGCGGAAATACAATCGCGGGCGCAATCAAGCTGTTACCTATGATTTGATCCACCAGCTCTTTACGCACATCATCACGTTGTCCGGTGATGATCCACACCCCTTCCCCTTGTGAATAGTAGCTGTAAATATGCCACAGTCTGCCCTGATACACTTTACGGTGATACCCGACAACAAATTCAGCCATGGGTGCTTCAGCAGTATTAGCTGAACGTACCAATAAGTGACCGTCAGGTTTCCAGATCTGGAATGCCAGCTTTTGCTCATAGGCCAATTGCTCAGCATTGGCATCCTCATCAAAGGTTTCAACTTTGGCGGGTTTTATCTCCAGTAATAGCGGATGCTCAACCAGTAACTCCCGATGTTCCGGCGGTTGTGCGCCATAAAACATTTCAAGAATTTTGGCGCTCTGGAGCATCTGAGCGTCAAAGAGTTCTTCAATTTGCTTGTGGGAATCGTGAGTACTGAGCCAACTGGAAATACCGATTGATAGCGAGATGCCAAGCAGCATCACTCCCATCATTAACACCCGTAATGACATGGCTTACTCCACTTCCGCTAATGTATAGCCAATGCCACGCACAGTCTTGATAAGTTCCGACGCGGTTTTTCGTCGCAAATGATGGATATGGACTTCGATGGAGTTGCTGCCAACTTCATCCCAACCGTAGGTGAGTTGCTCTAGCTGCCCTCTTGTAAGTACCCGGCCATTTGACTGAGCCAGTTCCAACAGTAACTGAAACTCGCGCCGCGACAAGCTCACAGGTTCACCACGAAAACTCACCTCATGCACATTCAAATCCATGGTCAGTGCACCAACCACCAGCAGATTCTGGTTCAAACCATGATGACGACGAACAATCGCTTTAAGCCTAGCCACCAGTTCTCTGACATCAAAAGGTTTGGCCAGATAGTCATCTGCACCAAGATCCAAACAGGCAAGTTTGGTATCAAAATCCGTGTTAGCCGTTAGGACGATGGTGGGAATATCAATACCGCGCTGGCGCCACTGTTGCAATAAAGCACGGCCATTGCCGTCAGGTAACCCCAAATCCAACACGATGGCGCTAATGGTTTCATTGTGAATTGCCGCTTCTGCCTGTTTCACGGTAGCCACATGATCTACCTGAAAATCCAATTTCCCGAGGCTCAGTATGATGCCCTGTGCCAGTAGATCATTATCTTCAATTAAAAGTATGCGCATATAAACGTAATTTCTGCAGACCGCTGATAAGAGTCATATCCGGTAATGTGATAACTACAGGATCTTAATAGGTTGATTAATAATAACGTTTCTTTACTAACACTCGCTAGTGTTCTGACAGTATAGGTAGCATCTCAGTTCCTTTAGCGGCTAACCCTTTGAACAAAGTCAATATTTTGTTCATTTTTTGTACTGCGCACGCCACATATTGATTTAGATCAATTTTATGACCGCAATATTGCGTACGCTGTCACGATTTTCACCATTTAATGACAAACATCAATTTTTCAGCCTTTTTGGTAGACCACTCACACAAGGTGGCAGGGGTAGCGTTATCCGTTAACGCCCATATTTTAGGACACAACATTTAGGGTAAATCCATGGAGACTCATTCAGCTCTATATCAGCAAGGACAACAGCGGCTAGCTGCGTTACGACAACTACCCGCGCGCCAAGATCAATCATTGACGGAACGTATGCAGCAATATGGCATTAGTCGTCGTGATTTTATGAAGTGGAGCGCATCGGTCACGGCGTTACTGGCATTACCGCTGCCATTCAGCAATCTCGTGGCGGAAGCTGCCGAATTGGCGGATCGGGTGCCCTTGGTGTGGCTACATATGGCGGAATGCACCGGGTGTTCCGAGTCGCTAACACGGGCCGACACGCCCGATCTCGACACGCTGATTTTTGATCATATTTCGCTGGAATATCATGAAACCCTGATGGCCGCCGCAGGCTGGCAAGCAGATGAAAATCTTGAACACGCACTTGAGCACTATAAAGGCAATTATCTACTGGCGATTGAAGGCGCGGTACCTACCGCCAATAATGGTGCCTTTTTGACCGTAGGCTGCAAAGGCCACACCGGTTTGCAATCCGTGCGCGAAGCCGCCGCGGGCGCTGCCGCCATCATCTCTGTTGGTACCTGTGCTTCCTTCGGTGGTGTGCAAGCGGCGGCCCCTAACCCCACAGGGGCGAAAGGGGTTCATGAAGTGATTGATAAAACGGTTATCAATCTAGGCGGCTGCCCTCCCAGTGAGAAAAATATCGTCGGCACACTGATGTATTTTGTGATGTTCGGGCGGTTGCCAGCATTGGACATGTTTAACCGCCCCAAATGGGCCTACGGGGCTCGGGTACACGATAACTGTGAGCGTCGTGGCCATTTCGATTCTGGTGAATTTGTTGAGCAGTTTAGCGATGACAATGCCAAGAATGGTTACTGCCTATACAAAATGGGCTGTAAGGGCCCCTACACCTACAACAACTGTCCTACCGAACGTTTTAACAGCCATGTCAGTTGGCCGGTACTCGCCGGGCATGGCTGCATCGGTTGTTCTGAACCCAACTTCTGGGACGATATGGCGGATTTTGAGAAACCCCTTGGTCGCCAGTTATTACATGGGCTGGATGCCACCGCAGATACCGTTGGTGCCGTCATTTTAGGTGCGGCAGCCGTTGGTATTGGTGCCCATGCCGTTGCCAGTTTGTTTGTCGGTTCCAAGGAGGAGTAATCCATGAACCAACGTGTTGTTATTGACCCTATTACCCGTATTGAAGGCCATCTGCGTATTGAAGTGGAAGTGGATGAGCACAATGTGATTCAAAAAGCTTGGGCCTCCTCTACTTTATGGCGCGGTATTGAAGTGATCCTCAAAGGCCGTACTCCTATGGATGTCGGCTTATTGGTACAGCGGATCTGTGGTGTCTGTACCTTTTCTCATTACCGGTGCGGCACCGAAGCCGTCGAAAATGCCCTGGGTGTAAAAATTCCGTTGAATGCCCAGTATTTGCGGTCACTGATGATGACCGCCCTGCACTATCACGACCATATTGTCCATTTTTACCATCTGCATGCCCTGGACTGGGTGGATGTAGTATCAGCCCTGAGTGCCGACCCCGCCAAGGCGGCACAAGTGGCGATGAAATACAGTGATAAGCCACTGGCGGCAGGTGAAGGCGATTTGCGGGCAGTGCAGGAACGAGTTCAGGGATTTGTAAATAAAGGCAAGCTTGGCCCCTTTGCCAACGCATACTGGGGTAACAAGACCTATCGTTTCTCGCCGGAGCAAAACCTAATTGCACTGTCACACTATCTAAAAGCATTGGAAGTACAGCGTGTTGCCGCAGAGATGATGGCCATTTTTGGCGGTAAGCAACCACACCCGCAATCAGTCGTTGTGGGCGGTATGACAGCCGTGCGCGATCTGGTTAATCCAGCACGTTTGCAGGAATGGCAAGCCAAACACGACATCGTGACAGACTTTATTGAACGCGCCTATAAGGCTGATATCATCATGGCGGCTGATGCTTTTGGCAAAGAAGCTTCTGTGCTGGGTGGTGTTAATGTTCACAATTTTGTCTGCAGCAATGAATTTATGGGTGCTGATGGTCAATATATCTTTAAACAAGGTGTGGTTCTCAACGGTGATCTCAAGCAAGTCACCGATATTAATCCTGACTTGATTGCTGAGGACGTCACCCATTCCTGGTATAAAGCCGACAAGCCACAGCATCCTTACGTTGGCACGACCATCCCGGAATACACCGGCTTTGTTGAGCGCGATACTGTATACGGTAAATTACCGACAGTGGATGGTGACAAAAAATACAGTTGGGTGAAATCGCCTCGTTATAATGGTGAGCCAATGGAAGTCGGCCCACTGGCATGTCTGTTGGTCAACTATGCCAAGGGCAATCCATTGGTGGTAACTGCGGTTGACGATTTACTGAAACGCACCGGCTTACCGCTGGAGGCGCTGTATACTACCTTGGGACGCACGGCGGCCCGTATGTTACAGACATCAATCATCGCCAAAGAAAGCAACAATATCTTTAATGCACTGATCAACAACCTTAAAAGTGACGAATCTCTGTATCGTAAACCCGAGATAGACCCAAGCAAGGAATATGTCGGACACGCGATTATTGAGGCACCACGAGGCATGCTCAGTCACTGGGTACGTATTAAAGGCGGCGTCGTCGAAAATTATCAGGCAGTGGTGCCCACCACTTGGAATGCCGGGCCAATGGATGCTCAAGGCAAAATTGGTCCCTTTGAAGCATCACTGGTTGGCCTGCAACTGGAAGATCCCACCAAACCGCTAGAGGTCCTGCGGATCATCCATTCTTTTGACCCATGCATGGCTTGTTCAGTGCACATGATCGATTACAAAGGTCAGTCACTGGGTGAATTTCGTGTAGGTCCCAATGCCTGTTAAGGAGGGAAAACGATGACAACTGCCAATGTTGCCTACAAACAAGAGAAGGTCTTTAGTGCAGCGATCCGCGCTTTTCACTGGCTGAGAGCCTTGTCCATTGTGATATTGGTTGCCAGCGGATTTTATATCGCCTGGCCTTATCTGGTGGGCGCAGACTCAACCGATGTGCTGTTGCAAGGCTGGATCCGTTTCGTGCATCTTGCCTGCGGTTTTACCCTGTGTGCCATTACCATTTCTAGGGCATATCTGTTTTTTTTCGGCAAGAGTGATATTGAGCGTCGCTCTTTTCGGGATGTGATACGGCCTCAAAGCTGGATGGCACAGATTAAAACTTATCTGTGGATGGGCCATCTGGACAAAGCTGGCGTTTATGGCCCCCTGCAATTTATGACGTATTTTGCCATTTCTCTGATGGCAGCTTTGATGTGTATCACCGGTCTGGTGATGTATGCCAATGTCTTCCACCAAGGACTGGGAGGGGCGCTATGGAGTGCTGCCAGTTGGATAACTGAGTCCATGGGTGGATTGGCGATGGTGCGCCTCTGGCACCATTACATCACTTGGGGCTTTGTTATTTTCTTAGTGATCCATATATACATGGCCGTTTGGTATGGCATTCGCTTCAAACACAATGCAGTAGATGCCATTGTCTCTGGATATGACTATCATCCAGAAAAACACTAAATAGTATTGGTAGTATTGGGAAAGAGTATTGGGGTCTGTTTTACAGGCCCCTTCAAACGTGACGCAGATCTGATTTTATTGTTTGATTTAGTTGCCATTACACCAAGAAAAAAACGAAAAGCGGTATTTGTTAATGGTTTGTATCACCCACAGACGAAATATCGCTATCATTCATCATCATAAGTATTGAGAAGGTCACAAAACAGTAGCGAAAGATGCAGTTAAAATACCCTAAAATCTGAGCATTATAGAAATTTCAGGACAAATAGACAATTTGTCCAAGTCTTGGATTCAATATTTGATCGTCATCATATTGTGAAAAACTAATTAACTCCGGCTTCTCATCTTTCATTGAAAATTGATACACCTCAACATTTCAACCTTTCTATGACCCTACACTAGCGCTGTTAACTGTGTGAGCTTTAACGCAAATCGCCTTTTAAAAACAACATTAAGGTAAACCCATGGACACACATTCAGCCCTCTATGAACAGGGACGGAAACGGTTGGAGGAACTGCGCCAACTGCCCCCCCGTCAGGACAAATCACTGCAGGAACGCATGTTGGAACACGGCATCAGCCGTCGTGACTTCATGAAGTGGAGCGCATCGGTCACAGCTTTACTGGCTTTACCGCTGCCGTTCAGCAATTTGGTGGCAGAAGCCGCAGAACTGGCTGACCGGGTACCATTAATTTGGTTACACCTGGCCGAGTGTACTGGTTGTTCCGAATCTTTGGTTCGAGCCGACACCCCTAATTTAGATTCATTGATCTTTGATCACATCTCTCTGGAATATCATGAAACCCTGATGGCCGCTGCTGGCTGGCAGGCAGAAGAAAATCTGGAACATGCGCTGAAAACCTATAAAGGCAACTATCTGCTAGCGGTTGAAGGGGCTGTCCCTACCGCTAACAATGGCGCCTTCCTGACTGTTGGCTGTAAAGGTCATACCGGTCTAGAGATCGTTAAAGAAGCTGCTGAAGGTGCTGCTGCCATCATTTCTGTTGGTACTTGTGCCTCCTTCGGTGGTGTGCAAGCTGCGGCACCTAACCCAACCGGTGCTAAAGGCATCTATGAAGTGGTTGATAAAGCCGTGGTCAACTTGGGTGGTTGCCCACCTAGCGAAAAGAACATCGTTGGTACATTAATGTACTTCATCATGTTCGGTCGCTTACCAGCACTGGATATGTATAACCGTCCAAAATGGGCCTACGGTGCCCGTGTTCATGATAACTGTGAACGTCGTGGCCGTTTCGATTCTGGTGAATTCGTAGAACAGTTTGGTGATGAAGGTGCTAAACAGGGTTACTGCCTGTACAAAGTGGGTTGTAAAGGCCCTTACACCTACAACAACTGCCCAACCGAACGCTTCAACCACCATGTAAGCTGGCCAGTTTTGGCAGGTCACGGCTGCATGGGTTGCTCTGAACCCAACTTCTGGGACGATATGGCAGACTTTGAAAAACCACTTGGCCGCCAGTTACTGCATGGTCTGGATGCCACCGCCGACACTATCGGTGCTGTCATTCTCGGTGCTACCGTCGTAGGTATCGGTGCCCACGCTGTCGCCAGTCTGTTTGCCGGTTCTTCCAAGGAGGACTAATCAATGAATCAACGTGTCGTTATCGACCCTATCACCCGTATTGAGGGTCACCTCCGCATTGAAGTGGAAGTGGATGAAAACAATGTAATTAAAAAGGCATGGTCTGCCTCTACGCTGTGGCGCGGGATCGAAGTGATCCTCAAAGGCCGTACCCCAATGGACGTAGGTCTGATCGTGCAGCGTATCTGCGGTGTATGTACCTATTCTCACTATCGTTGCGGTACTGAAGCAGTTGAAAATGCACTTGGGATCAAAATTCCACTGAATGCCCGTTATCTGCGGTCACTGATGCATACTTCGCTGTTTATGCATGACCACGTGGTGCATTTCTATCACTTGCATGGTTTGGACTGGGTGGATGTGGTATCTGCACTGAGCGCTGATCCTGCAAAAGCTGCACAAGTTGCGCTGAAATACTCAGATAAGCCAATTGCAGCAGGTGAAGGTGAATTGCGTGCCGTACAGGAACGCGTTAAAGGCTTTGTGGAAACCGGTAAACTCGGCCCATTTGCTAACGCTTACTGGGGCAACAAAACTTACAAGTTTACACCTGAGCAAAACCTGATCGCGCTATCCCACTACCTGAAAGCTCTTGAAATTCAGCGTGTTGCTGCTGAAATGCTGGCCATTTTCGGCGGTAAACAGCCACACCCACAGTCTCTGGTGGTCGGCGGTGTTACTTCTGTACGCGACATGCTGAGTCCAGTACGTCTGCAGGAATGGAAGCAGAAACACGATATCGTAACCGACTTCATTGAACGCGGATATAAAGCTGACATAGTGATGGCGGCTGAAGCCTTCGGTGGCGAAGCCTCTGTGCTGGGCGGTGTTAACGTTCACAACTTCATGGCAACTAATGACTTTGTCACTGCTGATGGTGAGTACATCTTCCAGCAGGGCGTCATCATGAATGGCGATCTGAAGAATGTGACCGATATCAATCCTGATCTGATTGCCGAAGACGTTACTCACGCTTGGTATAAGGCGGATAAACCACAACATCCTTACGATGGCACCACTGTACCTGATTACACCGGTATGGTTGAGCGTGATACCGTCTATGGCAAACTGCCAACACTGGATGGTGACAACAAGTACAGCTGGGTGAAATCACCACGTTACAACGGCGAACCTGTTGAAGTAGGTCCATTGTCCTGCTTGCTGGTGAACTACGCCAAAGGCAATAAGGTTGTGGTTGATGCTGTTAACGGTCTGCTGCAACGCACTGGTCTGCCAATTGAAGCTTTGTTTACAACACTGGGTCGCACTGCCGCCCGTATGTTGCAGACATCTATTGTGGCTCAGGAAGGGGTTAAAACCTTCAACGCACTGCTGAGTAACATCCTGAGTGACGAGGCCACTTATGTGAAGCCTGTTATTGACCCTAATAAAGAATATGTGGGTCACGCCATGATTGAAGCACCACGCGGTATGTTGAGCCACTGGATCCGCATCAAAGGCAGTCTAGTAGAAAACTATCAGGCAGTGGTCCCCACTACCTGGAACGCAGGTCCTGTGGATG
Source organism: Shewanella sp. 4t3-1-2LB (assembly GCF_017368415.1). Classification (NCBI taxonomy): domain Bacteria; kingdom Pseudomonadati; phylum Pseudomonadota; class Gammaproteobacteria; order Alteromonadales; family Shewanellaceae; genus Shewanella; species Shewanella sp. 4t3-1-2LB. Next base: position 29,447 of record NZ_JAFNJD010000010.1, on the reverse strand, counting down.
CCAATGGCAAAGTAGGTCCGTACGAAGCATCATTGCTGGGTCTGAAATTGGAAGATCCAACTAAACCGCTGGAAGTCATCCGTATTATCCACTCATTTGACCCATGTATGGCCTGTGCTGTGCACGTTATGGACTACAAAGGTCAATCACTGGGTGAATTTCGCGTTGATCCCAACGGCCTGTAAGGAGGAAGTGTTATGGCAGCAAGTATTGCCTATAAACAGGTAAAGATCTTCAGTGCCGCAATACGTATCTTTCACTGGCTGAGAGCGCTGGCGATTGTAATGCTAGTGGCCACAGGGCTTTATATCTCCTGGCCATATTTAGTAGGGGCTGACTCTACTGACGTATTGGTTCAGGGCTGGATCCGCTTTACTCATCTGATTTTCGGATTTGTGTTATGTGCGGTAACTCTCGCACGTGCCTATCTGTTCTTCTTTGGGAAAAGCGACATCGAGCGACGGTCCTTCAAGGATGTGATGAGCTTTAAAAGCTGGATAGCTCAGATCAAATCCTATCTGTGGATGGGCCATCTGGATAAAGCAGGGATATATGGACCGTTGCAGTTTATGACCTATTTTGCGATTTCGGTTGTAGCTGCTTTGATCTGTGTTACCGGACTGATATTGTATGCCAACGTTTATCACGAAGGCTTGGGTGGCGCGCTGTGGAGCACCGCATCCTGGTTGACTGAAGCAATGGGTGGCCTGGCCATGGTGCGTATCTGGCACCACTACATGACCTGGGTATTCATTATCTTCGTGGTAATCCACGTGTATATGGCCGTTTGGTATGGCATTCGCTTCAAGCACAATGCTGTGGATGCGATAGTATCAGGGTACGATTACCACCCAGAAAAGCACTAGGAGTCCAATGCGCCCAATGAAAGTATTATTATTGGGAATTGGCAATGTACTGTACGCCGATGAAGGTATCGGCGTACATTTTGTCAATTATATTCACGAGAACTACCGCTTCTTCCATCCTGAGCATGAGCTAGTTATGCTCGATGGCGGCACGCTGGCACAAGGTCTCACCCCTATTATTAGTCAATTTGATTCACTGATAGTGGTCGACACCATCAACGCCGCAGGCTGCGAACCAGGGGAAGTTTACTTTTTCGACTTTGATCGGGCTCCGCCTGAAGTTGACTGGCAAGGCAGCGCCCACGAAGTGGAAATGCTGCAAACATTGACAATGATGGAAATGTTAGGCGACCGTCCGCACACGATGGTGCTAGGGGTAACGCCAACCGTCATTGAACCTATGACACTGGGATTGACCGAGCGTATTGCCGCCGCTGTACCTCTGATGGAAACTGCGCTTCTCAAACATCTTGAAAATCAGGGATGGCAATGTGAGCGTATTTCCTATACCGACATCGCCGATCTTATTCCGCAATCCTACAAACCCCGTCTGTCCATGGGCGACAGAACCAGCGGCCACGCCCCGCGCCGGCAGGAAACGCAGGACACCGATTAATAATGAAATTGCTGAGATTCGAGTTTGACTGTTCTAAACAGGTGCCTTGGTATGGTTACTTATGCAATCAATACCTTAATTACCAAAAACTGAATTTAACCATAGGCTTGCTGGCTATCCGCCACCAGGCCGATAGCCATTTGGAGCAACAGAAAAAGCCGGTCATCACCTGGCGCTATTTGCTGGAAGCGGAAGGCGAGCAGGCACAACTGGAACAGTTAGCTGAGCAGATAGCCGCTGATTTTCTGATTAGCGTTAACCTGCTAGATTCTCGGATATTGCTCGCTACTGAACGTCTTGGTGATAACAAGCCTATTGACGTTACCTCGGCACAACTGCCCTTCTGCCAACACTGTCAGCCTCGTTTAGGTGATAACCAACATGCTGATTTTGCCAACCTGACATTGACATGTGAACACTGCCACGGTGAACAGGCGACAAAATCGCTCGCTAAAGTTGCGGGATTACAGCGTCAGGACATACAGCAACTGGCAATGCGTTTATTGGAAGGTGAAACGCTGTTCCTTGACGATGTCAACGGAAAGCTGGTTGTCAGTCGTCAAGCTATTGGCTCAGGACGGCAACAACTGTTGGTATGTAACCCCAATACGCTCAATAGTTTGTTCCAAGTCAGCGATAACGAAGTGCTGGCGTTATCTTCTATTGAAAAACCGCTGCTACTATTGCGTCCTACCGCAGCGGCCAAACTGCCAGCACCTTTGTATGAAGTGGGTTTCGCAGCATCGCGTCTGCAATTGGTGCTGACAGAGTTTCTCCGGGTCAAAGGCGTTGATGCTATCTATTGTCATCGGGAAAATCAGCAGGCGTTATATGCTCATATGCTTGGCATGGATATCCCTGTCCGCGCGCCGATGGTAATACTCAATCAAGCCAAACTAGGGCAACCGTTGCCAGAAACCCTGCATGACAGTGCCAGATTTGGCCAATATGTGGCAAAAGCAAGTGGTAAACGCCAACAGCAGTTGACCGTTAGCTTGAGTGACGATGAATCGATTTGGGATTCCACTGAAGCCAGCAACGCTGCACAGTGCGCATTGTTAGGTATTGCCGCTGAAGATGGCAGCAGTAACAATCTAGGATTACTCTATTTCAGTGACGAATATTGCTCTCAGTTGCTCACCTCTGACGATAAAGGCAATGTTAGCTGTTTTATGCAGATCCCCGAGTTACCAGTACATGGACGGGAAATTGTGGCGGCGTTAGAAGCCAGTCCACAACAAGGGGTATTTGCCAAATTTGCCGAGCAGTATCCAGAACTGTACCAACGGCTAATGCAGCTAGATCTCAGTGATTGCCCGAAACAGAGCCTTAAAACTTTATGGGTAGTGGCCGCGGTGATCATCGGTATTCAAGCTGATAGCAATGCGCAACTTGCTGATGCATTTGTGGCTGCCGCGATGAGCAATACCAGTGCCAATGCACCACGTATTGACTATCCACTGGTGTCCGGTGACAGCGCCAGTTTCAATTGGTGTAAGACTTTTGGCACCTTAATCAGTTTCCGTCTTGCCGGGGATGAAGATGCCGCCAAACTGGCTTTTGCCATGAATGACTCACTGGCGGATTTTATCGCAAACTGGATTGAACGGCTGGATCTTAATACCGCAATTCGCCGTGTTTATCTGGCTGGTAGTAGCTTTGCCAACCCAGTACTGGGCCGCCGCATTGCATTGAGGTTAGGGAAAAACTTCGCGCTTGGCGTTAGTCAAATGCAGGATCTCGACGGTGCGCTGTTAGCTGCTGGGGCACTTTACCTACGTCAACGCCGGAGATAGCTCATGAATGAAGCCGTCACATGTTCATCGGAAAACACTAACAGCAACATGCTGCTGGCCCGGTGTTACCATGTGACGGGGATTGTCCAGGGAGTGGGATTCCGCCCCTGGATTTATCAACTTGCTAAACGCTATGGTCTGTGCGGGCATGTACTGAATAACGGTGAGGGTGTAACCATTGCGGTGCAGGCGGATATGGCCGCACTGCAAGCGTTTGATCATGCTCTGCAGTCAGAACGTCCACCATTGGCACGTATCGATAGCCTGCATTTTGAGCCAGCCGCCGTAGATGCAGCGCTTAACGATTTCAGCATTCATAAAAGCACCGCCACCACCCAGGCGCTGGTTGCTGTGGGTACTGATAAAAGCTGTTGCCCGGAGTGTCTGAAAGAGATCCGCGATCCCAATAATCGTCATTACCACTACCCTTTTACCAACTGCACCCATTGCGGGCCGCGTTATACCATTATCAATAATCTGCCCTACGACCGCCATAACACTTCAATGGCCGCATTTGCGATGTGTGATGATTGCCGTCGAGCATATGAAGACCCCATGGACCGCCGCTATCATGCGCAGCCAGTCAGTTGCCCTAAATGTGGCCCGCAACTGCGCTTTGTCGATAATCAAGGCCATGAACTGGCGACACGAGAACAGGCATTTACCGCCGCCGTAGCCGCCATTCAGTCGGGAAAGATTCTCGCCATAAAAGGGCTGGGTGGTTTTCATCTAGTGTGTGATGCCACCAATCATCAGGCAGTCACAACACTCAGACAACGCAAACATCGACCCGCCAAGCCGCTGGCAGTGATGGTGGCTGACTTGTCTATGGCGCGGCAATATGCCGTTGCAACCGATGCCGAATGGCAACTGCTAAGCAGCCAGGAGCGGCCGATTGTCCTGCTGCAAAAATCAGTTTCTGCTGAGATCCCGCTAAGTGCCGCGGTGGCACCAGATATCGACCGCATCGGGCTGTTTATGCCTTACACACCACTGCACACATTATTGCTCGATGCCGTGAAAACGCCATTAGTGGCAACCAGTGCCAATCTTTCCGGTGAACCAATAATCACCGACGGTGAAGCAATTCTCGCACAGTTGGCTAATGAACATTTTAGGGTGATCGACGCCATGCTGGATCACAACCGGCCAATCCTCAACGGCTGTGATGATTCTGTGGTACAAATGTGCGGCGGTGAATTGCAAGTGTTGCGACTCGCGCGCGGTTATGCGCCGCTGAGTCTCCCCAGTAAAGTGTTAGCCAAACAAGCGTTGCCGTCAGTGCTGGCGGTAGGTCCACAGCAGAAAAACACTTTAGCACTGAATATTGGCAACACCCTGTACCTGAGTCCGCATATTGGCGATCTGTTCAGCATAGGTGCCGAAGGTTATTTCCAGCGCACACTGGCCAGCTTCAAGCGGATGTACCATGTTAATGCCGACTTAATCGTGCGTGATCTGCACCCAGATTACGCCTCTAGCCGTTGGGCACAGGAACAAATACAACCTGTCACCGCAGTGCAACATCATTATGCCCATGTATTAGCGACACTGGCGGCCAACGATTTTGATGGTAAGGTGTTGGGGTTCAGCTTTGACGGTACCGGTTTAGGCGCTGATGGCGAACTGTGGGGCGGCGAGTTGTTATTGGCCGATAGCAACGGTTACCAGCGCCTTGCCAGTATCAGTCCGTTTGCCTTGCTTGGCAATGAACTCGCCATCAAATCTCCGTTTCGCTTAATGCTGGCGCTATTGCTGCAGCAATTTAGTATTGACGAGATTATCGCCATGGAATTGCCAGCGTTGCGTGGTCACAGCCACGCGTTGCTGCGCAATCTGGCAAAAATTTTTGCCGCTGGCAAAATGCCAAAGTCCCACTCAGTTGGCAGACTTTTCGATGCACTGGCGGTATTGTTGGGCCAAATGCAAGATACGCAGTATGAAGGCCAGGCCGGAATTATTATCGAAACATTGGCTCGGCGTGCAGAAGCTGAGGGTAAAACCGAAGAAGCAAGCGCACTGCTGCTGCAGTTACCATTACGGCAGCACCCAGGGTTATTACTGGGACAATGGGATACAGTGGCGCTATTCAGTCAGTTGCTGCAAGCCAAGCAACAGCAACGGGATAACGGCGTTATTGCCATTGCCTTTATGCAGGCACTTGGCGATGCCATCTGCCACAGTGCTGTAAAAGCGCAGCAGCTTTTAGGAAGCGCACTACCCGTGGTATTGACCGGTGGTGTATTTCAAAACCGTTTTTTAACAGAGTATTGCTATCAACAACTGCAGGCGCGTGGCATACAAAGGTTGCCGCAACACTTGGTGCCAGTTAATGATGGCGGTATTGCCTTAGGACAGTTGTGGTATGGTCTCAAGCACGCCACACCGCTGCCCGACCCAATTTAAATCGGCTGACGCTATTGGCGCAGCCCACAGTCAAACCGGAGTTTGCTATGTGTAAAGATTGCGGTTGTTCTATTGCAGGACATGAACACAGCCATGATCACCACCATCATCATGAACTGTCTACTAACCCACAACTCAACGACAAGAAAACCTTGTCAGTGATCCATAAAATTCTCGACAAGAATGATGTTGAAGCCGCCCATAACCGTGAGCATTTCGAAGAACACGGCGTGATGGCGTTCAATCTGATGAGCAGTCCAGGTTCAGGTAAAACCACGTTGCTGGAGCATCTTGGCGACTACACCAGCAAGAAATTCTGTGTGATTGAAGGCGACTTGGAAACCTCACGCGATGCTGACCGCTTGAAGGCAAAAGGCATCAGCGCGGTGCAGATCCAAACCGGCAGCGCCTGCCACCTAGATGCCTTTATGGTGCATGGTGCCCTGCATCAGCAGCCACTGGATAACATGGATATCTGCTTTGTTGAAAACGTGGGCAATCTGGTGTGTCCAGCCAGTTACGATGTTGGCACCCATAAGAATGTAGTGCTGGTTTCTGTACCAGAAGGCGAAGATAAGATTGAAAAATATCCGGTCATGTTTCGTAAGGCCGATGTCGTCCTGATCACCAAATGTGACCTGCTGCCCTACTTCGACTTCAGTACCGAAGAGGCTAAAAGCCAAGTGCAGAAACTCAATCCTAATGCCAAGGTGATCTGCGTTTCCATCAAAGAAAAAGAAAGCATGCAGGAAGTTGCCCACTGGTTTGAACAGGAACTGGCGGCATTCAACGCAACTTTGGAGACTGTCTAATGTGTCTGTCTATCCCTTCGCAAGTTGTTGAGCTGCATCCAGAGACACAAAGTGTCACCGTTGATACGCTTGGCGTAAAACGCACTGTCAGCTGTCATCTGCTGGAAGAGCCATTAGCCATAGGTGACTATGTATTGATCCACATAGGTTTTGTGATGAATAAAATCGATGCTGCATCAGCAATGGAAAGCCTAACGCTGTATAAAGAGATCGTGGATAAAATGGAGGCTGCCGATGTCTGAGCTGCAACTCAAGCAGCTCTATGATGGTTTTCGCGACCCCCGTACTGTTGCAGAGCTAGCCTCACAAATCAAAGAGTTAGCAGCAAAGTTGACGGAGCCGGTAAACGTCATGGAGGTGTGTGGTGGTCATACTCACACCATCATGAAATACGGTCTATTACAGCTGCTGCCAGATAATATCGAATTTATTCACGGCCCCGGCTGCCCTGTGTGCATTATGCCCAAAGAGCGTATCGACCAGGCTGCCGCACTAGCACAGTTACCAGATGTCATTTTAGTCACACTGGGCGATATGATCCGAGTACCGGGCTCCGAAGGCTCCTTAGCGCAGTTCCGTGCTAAAGGCTGCGATATTCGTCCTGTGTATATGCCATTGGATGCTTTGAAAATTGCACAGGAAAACCCGGATAAAACCGTGGTGTATTTCGCCATTGGCTTTGAAACCTCCACACCCATGACTGCGGTGCTGCTGGAACAAGCTGAAAAACTCGGCATCCACAACCTGCTATTCCATATCAACCATGTACTGGTACCGCCCGCTATTGATGCGGTGATGGCTGATCCCGAAACTCGGGTAAATGCGTTTATCGGCCCATCCCATGTGAGCGTGATCACTGGCAGTCAGATTTATCAGCCAACAGTAGATAAATATCACACGCCGGTTGTAGTTTCAGGGTTTGAACCCGTCGATGTGATGCAGTCAATCCTGTCGATTGTCAAACAAAAGGTCGAAGGTCGTTGTGAGCTGGAAAACCAGTACGAACGTGCCGTTAGCTACAAAGGCAATGAAGCCGCACAGCGTAAGGTGGCTCAATATTTCACCGTGCGCCCTAGCTTCCGCTGGCGAGGGCTGGGGCCTATTCCTAACTCAGCACTCATGCTCAGGCCAGAATACCGTCACCGCGATGCCGAACTCAAATACGGCGAACGCTTACCAGTAAAAGAAATTGACGATCACAAAGCCTGCCAGTGCGGTGATATTCTGCGGGGCAAAGCCAAACCTCAGGACTGCAAAGTTTTTGGCCGTGGCTGCACGCCTCAAACACCACTAGGTAGCTGCATGGTAAGTTCCGAAGGTGCGTGTAATGCCTACTACCGCTATGCAGGAGTAAAATAACCATGTCGACCCCTAAACAGATCCAACTCAGTCACGGTGGCGGTGGCCGCGAGATGGCCGAATTGATTGGTAAACTCTTTTTTGAAGCCTTTGATAATCAGATCCTGCGCCAAGAAGAAGATGCCGCCAGCCTTAACATGACTGGTCCGATTGCCTTTACTACCGATTCTTTTGTGGTTTCGCCCCTGTTTTTCAAAGGTGGCAATATCGGCAAACTGGCCATTGCAGGCACGGTAAATGATCTGGCAATGATGGGCGCAGAACCGCAGTACCTCAGTTGTGGTTTTATCATTGAAGAAGGCTTTGAAATCGCGAGGCTCAAAGAGATAGTGCAAACCATGGCGGCTGAGCTGAAAAAAAGCGGCGCCAAAATTGTCTGCGGCGATACCAAAGTCGTTCCCAAGGGCTGCGCTGATGGGGTGTTTATTAATACCTCTGGCGTTGGCCGCATCCTCAAGCCGGGAATTTCGGTACACGCGGTACAGCCTGGCGATGCCATTATTCTGTCCCGCGACATTGGTTGTCACGGTGCCGCGATTCTGGCAGCACGTGAAGGACTGGAATTGGAAAGCGAACTGCAATCCGATTGCGCCACGCTGTGGCCTATGGTCGAACAACTGATTGCCGCCAATCTGCCGCTGCACGCTATGCGCGACGCCACCCGCGGCGGTATTGCTGCGGTACTCAATGAATGGGCTAAAGCTGCCAATGTTGGGATTGAGCTCAGCGAAGAAGCGATTCCAGTGCGCGATGAAGTGCGTGGTGTTTGTGAACTCTACGGTTTTGAACCTTGGGACTTAGCAAACGAAGGCACCTTTGTGATCGCCCTGCCCCAAGAAATTGCCGCTGAAGCGATCAACGTCATGCACCAGTTCTGCAATTGCGATCAGGCGCGGATTGTCGGTACCGTCACCGAAGCCAATGCTGAGAAAGTGATCCTGCATTCGCCTTGGGGCAGCAAACGCTACCTAGAACTGCCCGCGGGTGAACTGTTACCGAGGATCTGCTGATGCATGAGTTTTCCATTGTTAGCGCATTAATTGAACAGTGTGAACAGCTTGCGCTAGAGCATCAAGCCAAAGGTATAGCCAGAGTAGCGGTTAAAATTGGCGCGCTCAGTGGCGTTGAACCGCAACTGGTCAAAACCGCTTTTGATACTTTCCGAGAAGATGGCATGTGCAAAGGTGCTGAACTGGAAATGGATGTCGCACCGCTGGAGCTAGACTGCAAAGCCTGCGGCGCTCACTCGATTCCGGACGAAATCGCCTATCTGTGCCCGGTTTGCCAAAGTCGTGACATCAAAGTCAGCGGCGGCGAAGAGATGCTGCTGATGCAGTTGGAACTGATTTACGATTGAGCTTAAATAGTTAACGTCAAAACGGACTGTCGATCCCCGATCCACAGTCCGTTTTTTATGGCGTAAGCCGCTGTTGGCTCGTTATCTGCTAGAGTTAACAAGCGCTCATAAAATCCATAAAAGTGTTTTAAATATATTAATAATCAATAGGTAAGTTGATTTATGCGTTAAGTTATTTAGTATGTATCCAACTCACGTAACACACTTTAGCGGAATAAAAATCGGCTAAGAAGTGTAACCAATGACTTTGATGATCGGCCAGCTTATCGCCTGGACCTTTAACTTCCACAAACTGCGGCGCACCATCGGCCGCGAATAACAGCAGATCGGGGTGACCACTACGATAATGGGCGGGATCCCGCAATATCCGTTGAAATAACGCCAGTAAAAATTCTGTAGAAAAGGTGGTGATACAGCGTTTGAACAGTGGTTCGGTAAAAACTTGCCAATTGACCCAATCGTTCACCAACCCTTGTTTACAGACAAAATGCTGTTGCAGTATGTGCTTATCACCGCTAGCCAGCTGCGCCATCCGCTGGGTAATCAAAGTTTGTCGGCGCGTGACAAAGTCTGGCTGATACATATCCCGGGGCGCTCGCTGATACGGATTATCAAACACACCCGCGACTGGCGCGAAGATAATATCCCAAAATGCCAAGCCGAACAGGCCACATAACACACTGTTTTCACTGAACCAGGCATCATAACCTTGAGCTGCAAAATAATCTGCAGTCAGACGTTCCACACGCATTTCTGGCACTTGAGCTAATTCCAAATGGATTTCATCGGGTTTATACGGTTTTGTTATATCGAAAAGCGCCTGCAATGCCCCCGGTTCAGCGACGGTAAATCGTCTATTAAGTCGATTGCCGATCCTCACCACGGTTTGCTGCTGCGTTTCATTCTGGGCTTGTTGTGCAAGCGAGGTTAATACCGCCAGCGCTTGTGGTGGATTAACCTTTTCCAGACAGCGGCATAGACGTTCTGCGGCAACCCAACCGTGACATTGTTGATACAGTGACATTGCCAACGCTAGCTGTTGCTGCCGTTCGGCTTCTCGTCCCAATTGCAGCAGCAGTTTCTGCCTCCGCCGCTCCAAGAGCGGATTGTCTTGTGGCGCGGGTAATTGTGCCAACCAATCTGCCAGCACAATCGGCTCTTTTTGTTGGGTGGTTTGCTCCCAGTTATCGGCTAACGCCGCCAAGGATAAAGCCGTTTGTAGTTCTATTGATGACTGATAAGTTCGCCCTTCCCGGGTTAATGGGTAACTCTCAAACCGCTGCAAGCCAAGATCGCTTAACACAAACTGACTTAGATCTTGATAGCGATTGCCAAAATACAGCAACAACAGTAGATCCAGTAGCGGCTGACAATTGAGTTGCAGCCAAACCAGCCCCTGTTGTTGCTGCCATTGTGGCAGTTGCGTTTGCAACTCTGGTGTTGCCTGCAACAGCTGCCACAACTGTTGTTTGCTGTGCCAAGGACTAAGCTGTGGGTCATTGATATCATGCAGTAGGGTTTTCAGCTCCGCTAGCGTGACGGCGCTAAACCAGATCTCTAACGGCGGCAACGTTTGTTGCAACAGTTCCGTGTGAAGCAGGGGCTGCGCCGCATCCGCGATATCGCCGATTTCACTGTAATGCAGTTTATCCAGGCGAAACCACTCGCCTTTGCGGGATAATAACCGCACCAGCAACATTTTGCTTTTGTCTGGCAACGACCGATAACACTGTAATGCCCCTTGCTGCTCAGCGGGGAAAATATCCAGATAACGCTCTGCTACGCTCGCCAGCATCTTTTCAAAGTTTTGCAGATAATAATCGGCGGGCAATAGCGCTGTCGTAGCAGGTGTTTCAGCCATCAACTGCGATAAAGCGTCTGGATAAGATGAAACCCGAAGCGGGTTTTTACTGGGCCATGAATCGTAAGTAATGATTTTTTAAACACCACGTCATCAAAGGCTTTGACCATCTGGCCGGGACTAAATTCGCCCAGATCGCCACCTTGTTTTTTGGAGGGACACAGCGAATACTTTTTCGCTAATACCGCAAAATCTTCACCTTTTTCCAAGCGTTGTTTTAGCTTTTCCGCTTCTTCACGGGTCTTGACTAAAATATGGCGGGCACTGGCGCGGGCCATGATATTTCTCTCTTAATTGACACTATGATGACTGGCCGTCAGTTTATCACAGCCGCAGATAACGCTCATCTGCGGTTAATCTAATAGCACGATTTTGGGGTTATGCTATCCCCGCTATCATCAATCACGGCAAGAAACAGCGCAGAGGAATAGACATATGTGGCAACAGCAACTATTGCAGTTACGGGAAAGAAGCCGCGGCTTTCATCTTATCACTACCGACATTGCTGCCGCATTGGCACAGTTCAAGCCGATCAATATAGGGTTGCTGCATCTACAGTTACAACACACCTCAGCATCACTGACGCTCAATGAAAATGCCGATCCCACCGTGCGCGATGACTTTGAGGCTTGGTGCAATCATGCTGTAGCAGAAGACAGCGGTTATTTTCGTCATATCGATGAAGGTGGTGATGTACACTGTAGTTAATTCATTTTCTCCAATATTTGTAGTTCAAAAAATGGACATTTCTATAAGCTCGACTAAACTCTTTTTATAAACAGACCAATATGTGGGTTTCCAATGCCCGAAACATCAAAGTTTATAATCCGTAATCTAGAACTATACACACCCATCGTTAGCAAAAATCGCGATAGTGGAACATATTCAATTAGCAAACAAGAATCTGATCGTTTCCCCATAGACAATTTCTCACACTTCCCAGTGCTGATTGATGAAAAAGGTTTGCCTTGGCCCCCTGCAAATCTATATTTACTGAGTAAACTGGAAAATATAAATACACCAAACCCTAAAACTCTAGAGTCAATCGCTAATGATTTAGTGACTTTTCAAAGGTTTTTACTTTTTGAAAACCTTGCGTATGACTGTTTTCCTAAAAGAAAATTGAGCAGACCGACTTATCGTTATCGGGCATACTTAGTTGCGAAGGTAAAAAATGGAACGATGTCAGCTAATACGGCTAAAAGGAAGATTAGTAGTGTTGTTGGCTTCTATCGTTGGTTGCAAAATCAACCAAATATTAAACTGGGATATCCTGCATGGAATGAGTCAGAAAGGTTTATATCATTTCAAGATGAGTATGGTTTCACACAAGCTAAGCGGGTGCGACAAACAGACATATCATTAAATTTAATGTCCCCAAAAAACATTGAGGAAATAAACGATGGTGGCAAACTAAAACCGTTGACTAAAAATGAACAGCAACAATTGGCCTATGCGTTGAAAGCTATTGGCAACACTGAGATGACCTTAATTTTTTTAGTAGCCTTGACTAGTGGTGCAAGAATTCAAACCGTATGTACCCTTCGGTTCAGTATCCTAAACTCACATCAATGTCAGTCTGGACTATACATTATCCATGCTGGTGGAAAGACTCTAATAGATACCAAGCTCAATAAACCAATAATTCTCTTATTACCTGTTTGGGTAATGGATAAATTGAAAGTATATGCAAATTCACTCAGGTCAAAAAGAAGATGTGACCTATCTTCTCACTATCCAGACGACAAGCAGTCGCAGTATTTATTCTTAACAAAAAGTGGAAAGCCATATTATGTTTCAGAAAAAGACCCACAAATCAAAAGTTACCGCCACCCTCCTAAAGGCGATGCCGTAAGACAATTTATTAAAACCTCTATAGCTAGGGAGATGTCAAAATCAAAGCGAACATTTCAATTTCGATTTCATGATCTTAGAGCTACCTTTGGTTTGAATCTAATAGAAGACCTATTGAATCAATTAAATGGAGGCGATATTTCAAGGTTTGATTTGCTAATGATCGTTAAAGAGCGAATGGGACACAGCAGGCTTGAAACAACGGAGGGTTATTTAAATTATCGAATACATAACAAGTTGCTTATAGAAACTCAAAGTGAATACGAGTTGTTTCTGAAAGGACTGATTGATGGGTGAAAATTTACTCGTAAATAGAAAAACCATTCAAGTTGAAGTTGACTCCCTTTTAGAAGGTTTTCCAAAGGACAAACTTGAGCTTTTCGATCACTCATTGGTGACAGTCAAGTTTAATGAGCGCGTTTCGCCACTAGATATAGGCTCATGGTGCTACCTAAAAAGAGAACCTTCTGGTTATCGGGGGCAAAGAATTGTTCAACTAAGCAGTATTTTGGTAAAAAGAAAAAAAGCGGTTTCGAATGCTCTTGAACACATTGTATTAGAGCTTTCAACTGGTAAATCTGAGCCCTCTTTGCTTTTAGAACTAACTATCTTTGAACGTTTTCTGTCATGGTGTGATAAAAATGATGAAAGCAAAGTTCTTAACAGCCCCGTTGACGCAAGAAATAGTATCGTTTCATATATTTCGACACTAAAAAGTGAGATCAGGTCTCAATCTACAAGTACTCTTACCGCTGTATCTAAACAGAACTACAGCTTGAAATGGCTTGCATTATGTCTTGGCATCGACCAATCTCTGCTAATTGAGGGTATTTCTTTACTCAAGAAAAACATGAGCGCTGTTAATTCAGCGATTACGCCTCTGAACACAGAAGCAGAGTTACAGCTTAAATGTTACAATCAAATTTTCTCTCAAATCACCGATTTATTGACCAACTGTAGGCCTCTCCCTCATAAGTTACATATGCCACAACAAGATATTTGGCTTATGCCACAAAAAAGGGTTTTCGCGACCCCTAAAATGTTAAAGGAAAGAAGTGAGTGGAAGTGGCAATATCGAGCATTAGACTACAAAAACGGGAAAATTTATGATCCCAGTGAAATAGAGCAATTTTATAATGGTAAAACAAGCCATAACTCAGCAAACTCGGCCGTTATAAATGCTTTAAAACTTCAAGCAAAAGTGAACAAGAATCCAAGACATTTTATACGTATCTTTCTTTTCAACTATGCCCAAGCTGCGTTTTATAATCTCTTTCTAGCTAACACGGGCATGAACTCGAAACAAGCCTTTGAATTAGATTGGAATGACGATTTTAAAATAGATAAAGATATCCAAGGGATAAAAGTAATTAAATATCGAGCAAAAGGGAGATTACAGAAATTTCAAATATCCACAACCTTTCTACTAACCTTCAAGTTATTTTTAAAATTAAGAGAGTTTATATTAAACGGAGAAAGTTTCCCAAAACTATTTATTAGTCATCATAATGGAAAATTAAATATACAAACTCTTAGGCGGGATTATCTGACCGGATTAACTCGGAAACACTTGGGTCCTTTAATGGATCGAGTTCCCATTAGCCCGCGTGAATGGCGAGCTTATAAAGCAACAAAAATATTAGAGCAAACAAAAGGTGATATCCAAATCACTGCCGACCTTCTTCAAAACTCTACAACGACATTAAAGAAATCTTATGGGAATATTTCTCTAGAGATTGCTACTTCAGAGTTCAATTCATTTTTTGAACGGCTCAAGGAGCGATCCGAAATAGGAGTATCTAGCACTCCAGCCGGAGGCTGCGTTGATTTAGGTCAACCTATAACTAAACACTCTTCAGTGTCACCTAATTGTAGCATTTATGAACACTGCTTATTTTGTGAAAAATATGCATTCCATGCGGATAAAGAAGATGTCTGGAAGATACTCAGCATGAAATACGTAATCCTAGAAACGCAGTGTTTAGCTAGCTCTATTGAACACTTTAATCAGTTGTTTTCAGAAGTCCTAGGCAGGATTGAACATCTCATTAAGCTCGCTGTTGAAACAAATAAAATGACTATGAATGAAGTTAATAAGATAGAGAAGGAAGTTCAAGAAGAGGAACTTTCACCATATTGGAAAAATAAACTAAATTTGCTTGTAAACATAGGAGCATTGTAATGATAACCTATGAATCTGGAGTCTATCTGAACGGTTTTTCTCCTGATAAATATTCACCAGATAATTTTAATGATACTTTTCACGCGCCAGATGATAGTTTTGTTATAAGTAGAAACATACATGGTCAGCCTCTTTCTCTATATGGCAATGAAATATGGGATCTATCACCTTATAAACTCACCATAGTCGGCAATAGTAGAATTAATTTTTGCTCATGGATAAAAAATAAAAATAGAAACGATGAGGCTAATACCAAGATTTTTAAATGGATAATTTTCATAATTATTTATATAACCCCCAACAATGGTTATGATAGTGTTAAATCTGTAGGAACTATAATATCTTATTCAGTAATGATACGCCATTTATTGAAGAAAATTTCCAATGAAGAATACTCACTGAAAGAGTTCTTAGAATCTCAAACACTTATAAATTCAAAACTGAACCTTCTTTCAAAAGAGGCAATTAGAATTTTACCCTCACTACTAAGCTATTTTCTCTTACTAGGCAAGAAAAAAACTGGATTAACACCTGTTAATAAAAATTTTATTTATTCATTGTCACACTATATTTCAGGTGCTCAATTTACCTATGACCAGACTCCCGTCATTCCAACAAGAATTTACTCATCTATCATAAAAGTGTTACAAACAAATATTAGCTCCGTTCTAGCATGTAAAAGTATGTTGATTAAATTTTTAGAGCGGGTTCAAAAAAGTAAGACCTATGCAAGATCGCCTTATTCACAGAGAAACTACTGGAAATTAACTAACAAAAAACAGTTTGATAGTTATGATACTTTTTTCCCCGATGCTATAGATGAATTTGGTTTAACAGACCTATTTAACAAGTTTGAAATTAGATCAATAGTTAACTTACCTTCATTCTTAAAACTGATTCAAAATCTAGTAAGAGTCCAAATCCATCTGTATTCAGGGATGAGACGAAGCGAGGTGCTTAGTCTGAAGCTTGATTGCTTAAAAATTGACACATCAGCAGGTAAATCAATATATTACATTGATGGTGTTACAACAAAATTGACAAAATCAAAGAAGCCTTGCCGATGGATAATCGGTCCTGAAGCAGTGTCAGGAATCGAGCTATGTCAAGACATTGTATCAGTTATTGCTAAAACTCATAGTTTCAAAAGCCCCAATAATTTTTATCTATTTAGTAACATTGCACACATAGCCAAGGCAAACTTCAAACCCCAACCTGAATCAATTAGCAATTTTTTTATGGCATTCGATAACAATAAACTATTAAAGCTATTTGACTGTGAAACTCGCATCGATGAATGTGACCTTGAAGAACTGAGGATGTTATGCCCTGAACGAAATTGGGACGAAGAGCAAAAGTTTCAAAAGGGAAATGCTTGGCCAATTGCAACACATCAGTTTAGGCGCTCATTGGCATTCTATGTAGCACAGTCAGGACTCGTCTCTCTACCTTCGCTGAAACAACAACTTAAGCATACCACTAACTATATGTCTCTTTACTATGCTAAAGGTTCTGGAATGCAGCTAAACTTTTTTATGCAAGGTAATAAGGAACACTTTATATCGGAGTTGAATAAAGTTAAACCTGTTGCAGACGCTCTTGCTTTTATTAAATCAATTCTAGAATCTAATACCCTCCTTGAAGGTACCGGTGGGCGATATATTGAAAAATATACCAAGCCTCGAAATGACATGAATGTAAACCTAATTAGTAGAGAAGATATAATTAAAAAATTTAGAAATGGTGAGATTGCATATACGGAAACGCCTTTGGGGGCATGCCTTTCGGTAAAGCCTTGTGATAAAAAAGCGTTAAGAGCAGTTTCAGCATGCATTGATTGTGATAAGGCGGTGATCAAAACCCACAAACTAGACCATGTCATCCAATCAATGGAAATTTTCGTCCAGAAATTAGAACCTACCTCCATAGAGCATAAATTTGAAAATGAGCAGCTTCAAGACTTGATACGCATGCAGTGCAAGATAAGGAGACGTGATGAGTAATATTCTAGAATATTTTGAAGCATTAGAACGCCTTAAAAATGGTACTTCGGTCAATGTACCTAAAGGCACTAAAATTACCAATGATTCCGTAGCATTGGAGGCCGGAAGGAAGAAAGGAAGCATTAAGAAATCTCGTAAAGTATTTGCAAGCTTAATTGAAGAGATTGAAAAGTCGAAAGAGTTAAAATTCTCGCAAGTGCAAATATTTGAAGCTAAGCTACGCATAGAAAAGCAAAAAACTGAAGAATACAGAGATAAATACGAAGCTGTACTAGCAGAAAATCTAATGTTAATTAGTAAACTTAATAAGCTTATTTGAACCAGTCTCGGCTAATGTAATCCTTACGTCATATAACTTAGTTCATCATGCCAAGCGGAAAGTCTATCTGGTTGTAGTAACGCTTCAGCTAATACACTAAGAACTTCATATTGCGGTTCTCTTGCATTCAGATCGTCTTTCCATTGTTCAATATAAGAATGAATATCTTCGATCGTATGGCGATTTTGTCCATTATTTATTTTTTTTTGCTCTCTCCTTCTTAAAGTATCTTGGTGAGAGGTATATTTCGCCTTAAATGATCTCGTCCAGCGACTTGTTAAATTTAACAGCGAATCCAAATTATCTGCTTTTGATTGATCTGCTGTGTTTATTGTTGTGCATTTTACTGAGAGTGAAGGTAAATCGTAGGTAAGTTGTATCGTTCCATTTCCAGGTCTTAGATATGGGTGAAACCAATCTGCGAAATTGCCGACAGTATGGACTGGCTTGTCACCTTTGTTTGGCGATTCGTTACATACACTACAGATAAGAGTTAGGTTGTCTTGACACATACTCAGCAGAGGATAGGCGCTTTTAATAATCCAATGATCAACATGTGGAGTGTCTCCAAGTCTATCACCGCAGAGTACGCAAATTTCATATGCATCGGAGTGAGGATTTATACGGTGGGCATCACGGAAATCCTTTACATATTTAGCATACGTGACTCCCCCTGTCACAGTTGGTGCGCCATTGGGCAAAAAGGGTAACCCGCTGCGAAACCCTTTTTCATAAAAAGCTTCCAATAATACTTTAAATGCTTTCCATTCTGCTTCAGGAATTGGCTTAGTAGTTGGCCAAAGTCCAGGTACGGCAGAAAATTGATTTGTAAGTAAAGCAACTGAATTTACCCAATTAGTCAGTGCCGCCTTATTTTGACCAGACATGTTTGCGACAATTTGCGCTCGCTCTAACAGAGTGCTTTGCTTTTCAACGCGTTGAAGAAAGTTCCACAACCAATTAGCTTCAATAGCTGTTGCTAAAATAGGTGGTTGCAAACCTTGCTGAGTCACACTTACTGAAGTAATCGCAGGATCACAAAGCCAAAGTGCGAACTTTTTCATCAATTGCTGGCAAGCAGCCAGTGCAGGCGAACAGGTAACGCGATGAATAGGTTTAAGCATTTTCACCTCGCCAGGAATTCAATAAAGTTCGTAACTCACTACGATAAAAACCGGAGCCCATGCGTGATATTAGTTGCTCAAGATCTGATATTTCTTCTGGCGTACCTTTGACTTGTTTCAGTTTTTCCTCAATATATTCCTGTGCACGCTTCCCGATACTATCTTCTGCTTCAAATACTGTCATCATCAATGCACTTGGGTCAGTGGCGAAGGTAGGTTCATTAACTGGTATAACATGAGATCCTTTATCAGTTTTCTGCACCATAACAATTTCGTTATTAAACACGTCAGAGAGAACAATCGCTGAATGCGTCGAAATTAGAACATCATTAGATGTTCGACCTATTGCATCATCAATTATATCGACAATTTCCCGTTTCCATCTGTCATTAAAATGTGTTTCCGGCTCATCCAACAATAAAAGAGTATCCTGCTGGCCGTGAAACAAGTGAAACAAGGCCATTCGTCCCAGCACCATCTGTTCACCATCAGATAATTCTTCATAACGCAGAATACCAATGTCATCGTTTATGTCTTCATCATTAGGCTCTGGTGCAGTGTTGCGGCGTATACGCAATAAAACATCCTCAAATAAACCTGCTCGCTTGAGTTCTAACAAGTGAGTAAACACGTCAAATGGTTTCGTATTTTCGCCCGCACTACCGCCCAGCAAACTTAACAATGCTTCACCATGAGAGTCGCTATTTTTCAGTTCTCTTTGTGAAGCAGATACAAATGACACCCCTTGATTGTTAAAGGAATTATTAATATCAAAGTACAGTGTGCGACGTTGCTCAAACGGATGTGGTTCAGATACAACATCACTTGCACATAACCACCAATCATGAGCTGTCTCGCACAGAGATTCACTCCAATTATCTGTCTGAAGATGGCTACGGAATGCTACAGATATCAGCTTATGCCATCCGCCACTAGTGAGCAGGGTATCTAGGGAATTTTTGACATCACTTTGTACTTTGAAGGATTGGGAAAGTGATACGGCCAACAAGGCGCATTTAAGCAATGTGGTATCCAACAAAATGGGTCGTCGGAACTGTACAGTGTCTGCACGAATGCTACCAAATTGATCTCGGGCACTATCTTCAGAAGCTTGTTGAGATAGTTGAAAGCTTTTCTCTTGTTCTATCGTCCAACCTGCTGGTCGCTCATCGTTTAGTACATCCTCGCTGTTTTCTAAGAAGTCTTCGGAGTCTTGATTGCGGTTCCAAACTGAACGCCAGGGGCGTAAATCACCGGTAGTATATGCAAGTACTGCCGTCGGCAAAGCAATTTGTGGAGGGGTACTATCCCGTAGCGGCCAGTTTCCCGGTTCAATTAATGGGATGAATGCAGAGTCATTTGGTTTACCAGCTTTGCTCAGTTGTTCAAAGAAAACATCAAAAATATCTTGTTTTGTGTGATCTTCAAAAAAGAAACGTTCACGAATCCATAGGCTGGCCTTTTTTCGTCCGCCAGGACAATGTAACAGCAAGGTTCGATGATTCGTTTTACCTCGAATCCCTAGTTCATATACCAAATTGACAGGAAATGCAGATACACGTAAATCAGACAAAGCTAAAAATACCTCTGCCACAGCGCGTAATAAGTTGGATTTACCACTGCCATTAACACCAACAACAAAGCGAATAGCGCATTCACGAGCCAGTGGAGAACCACTGGCAAAGCAAACTTTAATATCATTAATTGGCGGGTAATTTTTGAGGTGTAAGTACCGTAAACGCATTATGCCACCTCCAGTTCAATTAATTTTGCGCTTACACTAAGCTTATCGGCGATATCACTTCTCAGATCATCAAGCGACTCATAATGCATCCCTTGGTCGATTAGGTGGGTAGTGTCTTTTCCGCTACTATCGGTGAGAGAAATAACCTGAAACATACCATCAGCGCCTGCGTTAGAAGAGGTTTCGTAATCAAGTTCAACCTCAAAATAAAGCGTATTTCCTTCGCTGTTTGAAAGGGATTTACGCAACTGTTGTAAATCCTTCATGCGAGTCAATTCTTCGGCACGCAAGGGGCGAAACGCTTTGAGGTATTCACGCTCGTCAGTTTCAGCATTTTGCTTAGGCAAAGTAATTTTGGCGATTAAACCGAGTGACGCCAGTTGGCTGAGTGTGCGCCGAATACGGTTACCGAGTGATTCTCCGAATTCCTGTAAGCTTTCGGAGACTGAATCGTCATCCAAAAATCGCGCAAAGACTTCAGGATCTTCGACTATCAATGATTGTCCGCTCTCTTGGCAATATCCTGTAAACAAAGTCAAAACTTTGCACTGAAACTTGCTGAGTTCAGCTTGTAGTCGGTGCTGAACTTTTCGCGCAGGGATTTCATTCTGAATACTATAAGTCGATGATATTTTGGGGCTGACACTAAATATTTTGGCGCCTTGTGCGCGAAGTAACGCATCTCGCGCAAATGCTTCTTCGGCAAGTTCTCGTGCATGCACTTCACGCCAACGGCTCGTTAACTGACCAATTAACGCCTGCCTTAAAATTAGATTACTTAATTCTGAATATCTATCCATCTTCGCAAGTATTTGAGTGCGAAGCTCTTCAAGCGACTGCACCAAATTTGCGAACTTCTCCTGTAACTCTAAAGGAGGCAAAGGAACCGTGATTCGACCTAAATCCGTAGGACTGACATTGGCCATACTCACTGCCTGTTTCGCAGAATTGAATAGGCGATATTTACCGTAAGCACTATTCAGTGTTGCCCAGAGATATTCTGACAAAATTTTTGGCTTAAGACGCAAGCGAACAAGATATGAGGCGTAACTGTATTGGCCATCAACTGGCCGCCAGATCGCACACTTTCCAACTAGCTCTTTGGAATTTGTTCGATTAAATAATAGATCACCATCCATTAGTTTGGTTGCCTGAATGTCTTTCTCAGACAAACTGGCGTATTTCAAATCGGATAAATCTATCCAACCGCTAGTAGTAATGCTGTTCATACGCAGCACAGCATGTGTACCGGTTTCTTCCATTGCCTCTGAGACACCATATTGAAAATCAGCTATGCAATCTTTAATTCTTATCGGGTCAACAAGACCATCATTTTGATACCAATCACTAAAGTATTGCCAATATGCTGTTTTTACAAGCTCATCAATCTTGTCACTGATTGATTGTTTGGTTTTATCTATTGACCTCACTTGTTGCAAAATCTGAACGATTTGCTGCTGTTCAGAAATTACAGGAAGCGGTAGTTTGAAAGACGCAAGCGTATTACTCTCAATCCCCGCCTGACTTACCCATCTTTTCGCACGAGTTTTTGAATAACCCATTGACCACAAAAAGTGAAGATTGCTTGCGAGATATTCGGGTGAAATTAGCTTGGAATTTACTTGTAAACGAGTCATGTGATTAGAAAAAACGAACTCACCTTCTTGATCAAAGACGGCCGATTTACCTACCCACTCCTCGCTATTGGTGTTGTTAAAAATAACATCACCAATCGATAGAGAATAGCGAGCTGTTTCTTTATCACTCGCAGTTATGTGCTTTATCCCTTCTAGGCTAATGTCCCCTTCTGGGGTGATATTGTGGGTGCGAATTTGTGGCGTTGTCCCTTCATCTTCCTCACCTGGCTTTTGTGCAAAGCCAGGTTGGATATCTAGAACTACTGCTCCTACCGTTGTTTGTACCCATGATTTAGGAAGGCTCATTCACGCCCCTCCACCATCGTCAGCAATCTATCCAAACCTTTGATAATATCTTGCTCGGTAGCTTTTAGTTCACCTATTAACTCAACGACACTTTTGTCACTTTTGATCTGGGTAAAATCAAACGGTTTGTATTGCCCAGCGGAGAGGTTCCAATCCCGAGCTTCAATGCAGTCAGGCTCCAGCAAGTCGTCTTTTAACTTGCCCTTATCGTCATAAAGGCCTTGCGCCAACATCTCTTCTATATAGGCGCTACGAACTAGTCCATCTGCATCGTGTGAGCCGACAAGCATACCGTCATCGCTGTGCCACTTTTCGTCGACTGCCCAAGCTCTTACCGGCACGACCCAATGTTTGGCATCTTTTAACTCTGTTTGTTGGTCAATGGCCAAACTGCGTAGTGTGACATCAAAGCCATCTATCTTCGCCAGCTCTCGGGCAATCGGCAGCATTTCAGCATCCAGATCACTGACCATGTTAGATTCGGTAATTTGTAGATTTTGCGCATCACGAATAATATGCTCGTAGAAGTTCAGAGATGCATTAAGTATGTCTTTAACAATATCTTTCCATAGAGGCAGTGCTGCGCCGTCTTCTGGTTCAAAAAATTTGTGTAACTCTCGAGCGCTGCGATTAAACGCCTGCTGTCTAGGTTTTATGGCTTTTAGCCATTCGCTGAGTGCTTTTTCTGAGTCAAATTTTTTCTTACCTTTACCGAATTCTCGCCATTTTTCCCATACAGGTATACTTGCCTGAGCAAAATAACGATTTGCCAACTCGCCTAATGCTTTACTGACAGTATTGCGAACTTGTTTTTCAGCTTCTTTTGGGTCTGAGGGCAGTTCTGGGAATAATTCGTGAATGGGCCATACCTGTCCATCCCACATGCCAGTATCTGGCAATGAAGTAAACGCTTCTCCTGCAGGAGTCAATTTGTCGGCGGTATCTCGTAGCAAAGCTTGGCGCCATCGCTCAGTGTGGAATTTTGGCTGGAAGTGTATTTTCTCGTTTTGTTTTGCGCCGGAGCGGCCCTGCTCGATCCAGGCTTTAAATTTAACCAATGCATCCCACAGGTCATTCTGCTGACCTGGGCGCTCATTCCGCTTAGCATCTTTGGTGTAGCCGTCTTCGTCAACTTCGTAAAACCAAATGTACTCACTGAGTGGGGCCGCATTGCTCGGCAGAGTTTGCTTATTGTCTCTGCGAGTTACTTTCCTGAAAATTAATATCGACGTTTTAACACCTGTATAAGGTTGAAATACGCCACCAGGGAGTGAGATAACACCTTCGACCACATGCTCAGCTAACAGCTCACGGCGTAAGCGCACGTGGGCATCGGTATTACCAAATAAAACACCTTCCGGGATGACGACCGCACAGCGCCCACCTATATCCAGTAGGTCTAGCATTAACCATAAAAAGAGCAGCTCGCTTTTATTGGTCACAGCGTCATCTTTTTTCTTGCCGCCCCCCCCCACGCGAGGAAAAAGCACAGAATTTGGTTCCAAATCACCGCTATCAACAGTGCCAGTGAAGGGGGGGTTAGCTAATACAAAGTTATAGGTTTCGGGTTCAAGCAGTTCTTTAAGGTTTTTCTTTCCTTCACGCTTACTGAGAGAGTCCCCTTGTATTAGATGCGGATCGGTAACGTCATGTAGAACGAGGTTCATCCAACCGATACGCGCCATAGTGCGGTCATTATCTAAACCGACAAAGTTGGCACCATTATGGATGGCGGTATATTGATCTGTTGTTGCCGCTGCACCGTCAGTATGGTGAGGAGTGCCATCCCACTCCAGAACAAGGTTTTCTTGTGTGGAGTATTTGCGCATTAAATGCTGTTGTGTACTAAACAAAAAGCCGCCTGTCCCTGCTGCAGGATCTATAACCCGCTGACCAGGCTCTGGGTCAAGTAACTCAACAATGAATCGAATTATATGCCTTGGGGTACGGAATTGACCGTTCTTCCCTGCCGTTGCCACTTCGCTGAGTAAATACTCAAAAGTGTCACCCATAATATCTTGTGCAGCTGAACCATCACCAGCACGGGCAAAAAGTTGGTCAATTGAGTCTATCGTATCTGAAAGAACTTTGCCTTTGTTAGGATCTAGCTGAAAATAAGCGTCGGCCATACGATTGTTTAAGCTGGCCAGTTCCGTGTCATCTTCGGTATTGCTGCTGAAGTGTTTTTCAAGTTCACGTAGCCACGGGAATACAACATCTATAAGGTGCGATGGATTGGTCTTTTCCTGGCGAATGTAGCTCCACTTGCAAGTCTCATGACCTGTGTAAATAGATGTGAAGCCACGTTGTTGACGTTTGAGATCGATATCTTCTAACCGCTTTAGGAAAAGAAGATAAGTAATTTGTTCAACGGCAACTAATGGGTTGGTAAGCCCTGCTGCCCAAAAACGGTTCCAAAGCTCATTGACTTTTTTCTTTATGTGTGGAACTAGCATTTAATATGTCCTGTTCGTTCTTAAACCGCTTCATCCAACAAATTGTTGGTAAAATTGATTAATTCTTCGATATTTTGAGATGGAAAGAGTGCCTCTACACGGCCAACCCTTGAGAGTGGTGGCTCGCTGAGTGTGGCACGAGTGATACGGCCGTGGCGCAACACTGCCGTTTTTACTGCGCGCAGAAAATAAAGTTGGTTGGCTCGAAAATATCCATGTTCGGCAATAAAAGCATCAAAGGCTTCATTGATACGCTGTTCTCTATTGGGTAGTTGAGCATCTTGGCAAAGTATATGCCTCAGAAAGTCAGCCAAGGACGCAGCAGGTGCTTCAAACGCTTTTCGTAATGAGTCTTCCGTGACAAATAGATCTGACTGGTTTAGCGTGTTACTGATTTGTTCAAGCTCTGTATCATTTAATGGCTCGCCTTGCTTGAGTTTTGCTAATTCTGGCAACTGGTCAGCTAAACGTTTAACCATTGCCTCGACTTGCTCGCGATAACTTTCAGCAAATGCACCTTCACCTGTTGGACCATAAATAATCCAGCTACGTTGGGTAATACTGTCTGGCAGATTTATCTCCACTGCTTTGTTTGGTGTGCTGGTGCGATAACGCATCAATGGAGCAAAAAGGGATTGAAGATTTTCCAAACGCTCCAGATTAATGTGTAACCAAAAGCCTTCGGTTAGAACCCAGGCTCGCTGCTCGGCTACTTCTTGAACTTCTGGAATATTCTCAGCAAGGGTTTTAATTACTTCCTGAATGCGTTCGCAGACTCTTGTCTGATCTACTGTATCGCTTTTGAGCCAAGCAATGACAAAGCGTTCACACCAGATCCGAAACTGGAGTTCATCCAACCCAGCCAATGGTGCTAGACTCATTAATGGTGCAATGGTTTTTGCAAGATATTCAATTGATTCATCGCTCGGATCTGGCCATTGTTTCACAAGTACATCAAGTTCATCCCAGTGCGGCCGTACGTTGATGCTTTGCCTTGGGAGTGCTTGTACCATTACCAATAGTTCTTTAACCGTAGTTCGTGAGTCATGCTGCTGGGCATGCAATAACTGCCATTTTTCTAAACGCAACCGAAACAGACGAACAGGAAGCGGTTCACTAGGATGATCTATCTCGCCATCTGGTTTTAGTTTGAAGTAAGCAAAGTTTTTCCAGTGGTCGATAATGAGAAAATCTTTTTTAATCGTGCCCGTGGATTTGTCGGTATAAAGGCGTGTTCCGCGTCCAATCATTTGCCAAAATTTAATCTTACTAAATACTGGCTTAGCAAAGACGAGATTTTGTATAGCGGGGACATCAACACCTGTATCTAGCATATCTACCGAAATTGCCACTCGTGGCATCGTCCGATATTTGAAGTCTTCTAGTGTGGAGTCCGCACGTTCCATATGACTATCTATAATTTCCGCGACACCCTGACGTTGTAACTCTGGATAAAGGCGATTAAACGCCTCGTAAAGACCTTTTGCATGAGCATGACTCACGGCGAAAATAATCGATTTGTGTGGCAGGCCACGAATATCTTTACGGCATTTTTCCAGGAACTCACGAACCATGGCATCATTAGTTCCCTGATTAATAATGCTTTTTTCTATATCGCTGCCATCAAAGTTGAGTTCATCTAATTCTACACCTTGGTCAGACGCCATTTGTTTTAGTGGCTCAGGAAGAGCATCACCTTGAATGCCTTTCAGTTGGAAATTTGTCTGTGCATCCAATACGCGATAGTTAACGAGATTATTATCGGCTATAGCTTGTGCATAGCTGTAGTAATAACTAGGAGCGCCATTTCCACAGTCAAATAGTTCGAAAGTGTTGTGATCGATATAATCGGTTGGTGTTGCTGTGAGACCTAGCTGTATAGTGTCAAAATGATCAAATATTGCTTTGTAACGATTATATATAGAGCGATGGCTTTCATCCGCCACAATCATGTCGTAATACCCAACAGACAGGCGTGAATACACCTGCATCATACTCGGGTAGGTTGAAAATTGGATTCGTGCCCCCGAGGTTTGACCGGACTCAATTCGATCTAGGCTCTCATTTGGCAGATGCGCTTTAAATTCCGACATGGCTTGGCGAACAAGTTCCCGTCTGTCCGCTAGAAATAGTACTCGCTGAACTCGTTTGGATCGCAGCAGAGCATCGACGAGAGCAATGGTAGTTCTTGTTTTACCGGTTCCGGTAGCCATAATCAGCAAGAATTTTCGTTTAGCTTCATCCATGCCTTCTGTTACACGACGTATTGCTTCGTTTTGATAGTCACGTCCTGCAATATCTGCATTAATAGAAATGCTATTCAGTGGTTGCGCATATTGACGTTGATGGCGTAAACGCTCTAGGTCATCTCTAGTATAAAAGCCCGATATTTTTCTGGGTGCGTATCGTTCCCGATCCCAAAATTGAATTTCTTTGCCGTTGGTAAGAAAAATAAATGGATCGCTATCGAACTTTGCTTTGATTAAGTCCGCATAGTCTGCCGCCTGTCGTTTTCCTGCAAGCTCATCACGTGAAGACTTCTTTGCCTCTACTATGGCAATTGGATTTCCATCTGAGCCTAAAAGGACATAGTCGGCAAATTGTTGGACAAAACCTTTGCTTTCTGGCTCGCTAGTTTTGAGCAGAAACTCTTCAATTAAGGTCCGGCGACTATTCGACCAGCCTGCATAAGCTAACTGTGAATCAATCAAGTCAATACGAGTTTGTGCTTCAGTTTGAAGTTCAGTCATGACATCCATTGTCCCCGTGATAAGCCGCACCTCCTTCGCGCACCCATTCATCTACTTCTGATAACTGAAACTTCCAAAGCCTTCCGATTTTGTGTGCCGGTAAATTCTTTCTCTCACGCCAGCGATAAACAGTATCTTTCGCTACACCTAAATGATGCGCCACTTCACTTGCGGTAACCCATTGTTCGGAGCTCATGAAAATTGAAATTCCAAAAGTCTAAAGTCGTCTAAAGTCGTCTAAAGTCGTCTAAAGTCGTCTATGATATTCAAAAGTCTACCTTATAAATTCAAAGTTGTCATTTTAACCTACAAGGAAATTACGGAAGATGGCTAGTAAAAGTGGTGTGCTGATTGAACAATTTAAGGTGCAGAGATTGAATAAAACTTGCGATTAACACATTGAAAAATTTAGTTTATTCTTTAAATTTTCCGGCTTATTAGTATTTACAGTATTAGACTCCGTTCATAGTTATGAACAATTTTCTATTTCCCCCATTATTACGGTGTTCCCCTAGATATATGCCTTGCCAACAACCTAGTTTAAGCTGACCATTTTGAATTGGAATATTAACACTGCAGCCTATAACACTGCTTTTAACGTGAGCGGAAAGATCATCGGGACCTTCATATGTATGCAAATAGTATGGCTCGTATTCAGGAACCAAACGTGAAAAATAACTTTCAAAATCATGTCTAACTGTTGGGTCAGCGTTCTCGTTAACACTAAGCGACGCGGAAGTATGTAGTAAAAACATATTACACATACCCATCTTGAATGAGGTGATATCATATAATTGTTTTAAAATCTCATCCGTGACCAAGTGGAAGCCTCTTGACTTGGCTTTCAACGTAATTTCTTTCTGAACCCATTTTGACATGATGCTGATCTCATTAACTTTTATGGTTTTCTTTCTTAACCTTTTCTATGAGTTCACGCTGCTTCTCTTCGCTAAGTGAATCGAAAAGAAGAACAAACTCTGCCATTATGTCAGTTTCACAAAAAAAATAGTTTAATGGAACGTCGAGTTCCTCAGCCAAGCGCTTCAACGTTGACACATCTGGAACGTGCCGACCTTTCTCATAGTGATTCATGCGTCCACTCGCTGAACTTGGTTCCATCCCAATTCTAATGCCAAGTTCTTTTTGAGAGATTCCAGCTCTAGTTCGAGCACTTTTAAGACGCTCTGGAAAAGGGTTTGAAAATTGCAAAATTTGCTAATCATCATCAAGCTCTATCATACTTAGATTGTCTAAGTTTTATAGTAACATGTATACTTAGGAATACTAAGCATCATTGCTAAAGTCATAAGTTTGAAAGCCATATGTATAAGCTATATAACGATAAAGAAAAGCAAAAGTTGATACGCGAAGTTATTGCAAAGGGTAAGTCAGTAGCTGATGTAGCAACTTCCAATGGAGTCTCAGTTAGCACTATTCATAGATGGGTAAAGGATGCGCAATCATTTAAGCAAGAACAGAACTCCGATAAGGTTTGCAATCAACTTGAATCAGAAATAAAGGTTCTTACTAAAGAAAGAGAAACCCTCATGCAAGCGATGGCCATTTACATAAGGGAATTCAACAAATAGATTTTGCATTTATTAGTGCACCAAGAAAAATTTTAGATGGGCTTAGGAAAGCAAAATGTCAATTTTTTCACAAATAGATGGACATCCCGAATTTTAACTGTTCAATATTAATCAATAAGATACATGTCCATTTTTCTTCAACTTGTGTGTACTGATGATATGCCGGCACACATCAAGTCCAGTCTGCTCGGCACCAGTTTACTGTTGCCGATACGCAATGGGCAGTTGGCGTTAGGCACTTGGCAAGGCATCTATCTGGGCGAACACCGCAATCACGGCGGTAACCAGGGTCGGAGCACACTTTGAGCAATTTCTAACCAAAGAACACTTTTTCACGGTAGTCATCGCTCCAGCTAGCTTGTTTTAGTTTGTTCCGCTGGCTCGGTGAGCCGCAATCACACTGCCGCAGT
>NZ_JAFNJD010000109.1:0-1110 GCF_017368415.1 Shewanella sp. 4t3-1-2LB | reverse complement strand
TTCCATTCATAATTTTTGCTCGCAATACTCCGCCCGTCTCCTTAAATTCAATATTTGACAGCAGTTCTACATCCCTAGTTTTCATGTTTAACAAATTTGAAATTTTATTTATAGTTTTAGCGGCTTCCTTATAATTTAGCACCCACAATTCGTGATTATATTCCTCAATAAGCTTGTCTAAAGTGTCAGGAATTCTATCTTTTGATTCACAGTTAAAACAAAATATAATTAATAATATTAATAAAATTTTTTTATTCATAAAAAAGCAGTTAAATTTCTTTAACTGCTCTCCATCTTAGTTAACGTTCAGATTTAGGATATGGCTCATCTGGACGAGACGACTTGCTATACGAGAATGAAGATGCCTCTACAACTGTACCGTCCGATTTAGACACTGCATGAGTGACTGTCCCTGAGGTAGAGGTTGTATCAATGTCATAATTAATTTTGAGATCAGCTGCTGTATCTATATAGCTTGAAGCCCAATTTTTTACGCCGTCAGGATCTGATAACTTATATTTATTTGTTGAATATTTATAGACACTAAAATCACTAGATACAATAGCGTAACCATCGTCATCGTATAGTGAAATGGTCACAATATTGTCTTTGATAGTTGCAGTTCCTGACGTATTGCTCAATGTGATATAATAGACAGAAAGGTCTAATTCGGAAAAGCTCGAATAAGACATTCCTGTTACTTCAGCAATAAAGTCCATAAGCATACTTGGGACGTATACCATCTTGTTTGTAACGGTAATGCCAGCCTCCCCCCAAACTCTTACCTAAAGTTTGGTACAGCAACGTTAGAAAGGAGGTGCGCCCATCACATCAAAGTTTCGTTGGAATGAAATTTTGTTGCTTTATGTAAATATTTTAGAATTAAGAAATATTTATTAATTGACATTTTATACTATATGATGCATTTTCGATCATTTCAATGGGTGATAGATGATACATTTAGCTTACAACTTTTAAGGTTTAGTTAAAAATGGAATGCAAATATTATCTCTTTGTCTTAACATGCTTAACTTTAGTGGGTTGTACTACACTAAGTGACGAGTTTGATGATGGATTTTATAATTCTGTCACTTTTTCTGAAGGGGAAAT
>NZ_JAFNJD010000108.1:0-1132 GCF_017368415.1 Shewanella sp. 4t3-1-2LB | reverse complement strand
TCGGGTTGTAAAACATCTCAATATAATTAAACACATCCATCTTTGCGTCGTCCCTTGTTGCATAGATTTTTCGCTTGATCCGTTCACGTTTCAGCAGTTGAAAGAAACTCTCGGCTACTGCGTTATCGTGGCAATTGCCTCGACGACTCATGCTACCTTCCAAACCATGGGCACTTAAAAATTCACTCCAATCATGGCTGGTGTATTGGCTTCCCTGATCTGAGTGTACCAGCACTTTGCCATCAAGTTTACGACGCCACACAGCCATCAATAAGGCATCTAACGCAAGTTCTTTGGTGATCCTGTTGCCCATTGACCAACCAATAATGCGACGTGAGAACAAGTCCATTACAGCGCCAAGATAGAGCCAACCTTCATGCGTTTTGATGTACGTAATATCCGTTACCCATGCCTTGTTGGGCGCTAATGGATCGAATTGCCGTTCTAAACGATTTGGCGTAACAACGTGTTGCTCACCACTAGGTGCTCTCGGTTTGTGATAGCCAACTTGCGCTCGCAAGCCTGCTCGTTGCATCAGGCGATGTACACGATTAATACCGCATCGTTCACCAAGGTCACGCAGATCTCGATGGAGTTTACGGTATCCATATACACCACCAGACTCGAGCCAACACTGTTTTAGTTGACCTGTCAGTCGTTCATTATCGTGTTGCCGCTTTGACTTAGCGCAGCTTCTCCACGCGTAATACCCGCTCGGATGAACATCAAACAGCCGACACAGTTGTCGCACAGAGTGACTGTGATGATGCTCTTGGATAAAGGCGTATCTTACTCGGGGTGGCTTGCGAAGTACGCCGCGGCTTTTTTTAACAGGTCACGTTCTTCCGTAACGCGCTTGAGCTCTTTTTGTAGTCGTCGAATTTCGGCGGACTCAGCAGACTGCTGAAGGTGTTCCTCAGAGTCAGGACCATAGCGCTTAATCCAAGCATAAAGACTATGGGTGGTAGTACCTAAACGCTGAGCAACGTCAGCAACAGAATGACCGGCAACAGTGACTTGTTTTACTGCTTCGATTTTGAATTGTTCGGGGTAACGTTTATGGCTCATGGACACCTCTTTTTTTAGCTAGTTTATCTAACTAAAAGGTGTCTAGGAAATCAGTGGCGATTCA
>NZ_JAFNJD010000107.1:0-1191 GCF_017368415.1 Shewanella sp. 4t3-1-2LB | reverse complement strand
TATTTCAGCGGAATGGCTGGCTTAAGTGTATTGGTCGTGGTCGACAAAAGCGTTTTTATGTGACAGATGAGTTCAGAAAGCTGCCGGTAGTCAGCAAAAAAGATACGTTGGCTACTAGTCTTTATTGCCAGACACAACGTTCGATAGATAATAAAAATGAATATTTCGTACTCATAAAAGAACGCAAAGAGCACGAAGGCGAGCTCAAAATTGTCCTCGGTGAAATTGATGAATATCGAATGCTTCAAACGCGTTTCCCAGCTCTAGAAAATACGATTACCCCGTTACTTCAGCGCTCAAGGTTACGTTCTGCAGAGCTGTTGGGGAAGGTCAATGTTTTAACCAATGTCCTAAAATGCCTCTCAATAGAGGAAGCAATATGCTAAGGCAGTGGCAAGCTGAATGTGCAGCTGACGCCTTGCGTAAATTTCAAGCCGGAGGACACCATTACTTTTGCCAAGGCACTCCTGGTGCGGGAAAAACGACGCTAGCAGCAGAAGTTGCGCTGCGTTTAGTTCAATCTGGCATGATCGATTTAATTCTATGTTTTTCTCCATCGCTCATTGTTGCTGATGGCATTAAAAGAACGTTCGAGAATAAGCTAGGAAAAGCTTTTACTGGCGGTTTAGGGGCTATTGGGCGGTCTCTAACATATCAAGCATTACCAACACTTAATGATGAGTTCTGGGCAGCATTAAAAAGCTATAGAGTGTTTGTCGTCTTTGACGAAATTCACCATTGCTCTGGTGACTCATATGAAAATGCTAATGCTTGGGGCCAAGAAATACTGAATAAGATTCAGGGACTCGCAACTTATACACTTGCGATGTCTGGGACTCCTTGGCGGACCGATTTATTGCCGATAGTTATGGCGCAATATACTGATCCTGACGGTGTGCTCGTTGTTGATTATCAATACACGTTGCAGCAGGCGGTACGAGATAGAGTGTGCCGCTCCCCACGTATAGTGTTGGTTGATAACCAGCATTTAAGCCTGTTCTCTTCTCAAAAAGGCTCTCAGAGCTTCCGTTCGATTCATGAGTTTCTTACTGAAACAAATTCCTCATATCAAAGCATTATTCATAACCAAAGTGCTATGGAGCATCTGCTTAGCCTCGGCTGTGCCAAATTGGCAGAAATACGTGAAACATCACTTCAAGCCGGTGGGTTAGTTGTTGCTGCCTCAGTAAG
>NZ_JAFNJD010000106.1:0-1203 GCF_017368415.1 Shewanella sp. 4t3-1-2LB | reverse complement strand
CTTGTATGGTTAATTCCGTGTGTTTTTGGGTAAATTGAGACCCACCCTCAACGGCCATTGAGGGTCTTCATGCAGCAGCTCGATTTAGCGCAGGCTCCTTTTACGAGAGACCGGTAACAAGTGTGCAGCGCTGCATGACTCTTTAGCGACAACTCGAACAGTCATCAGGGCCTCGAGCCCGCATAGCAAGGCAGAGTCAGCTTATTATGAATACCACGGAAATCCAATCTGAAATCACCGTCGGCGTGGACGTCAGCAAGTCCAAACTCGACATCATGCTTTACCCGTTAAATCTGCATTTCACCGTTGCCAATGAGCCTGGCGACATTAAGAAAGTTATCCTTTTGCTTCAATCACACCGCATCAGCCGCATCGTGACTGAAGCCACAGGTCGCTATGAACACGCCTTTGTGTTCGCCTGTGATAAAGCTGGATTACCCATTGTGGTGGTCAATCCCATCCAGGTCAGGCGCTTTGCGCAGGCAATAGGCGTTCTCGCCAAAACAGACAAACTGGATGCCAGCGTTCTGGCGCAGTTTGGAGCCACACTCAAGCCCGAAATTAAACCTATCCCCGATGAGCAATCTAGGTTAGTCAAAGACTTACTCGTCAGGCGAACCCAACTACTGGAAATGTTGACCATGGAGAAAAATCGCCTGCAAATCCTGCCTAAGCCACTTCATGCCTCTATCAAAACCATGCTCAAAACCCTCGAAAAGCAGATAGAGGCACTGACTAAACAGCTGGATAC
This sequence comes from Shewanella sp. 4t3-1-2LB, assembly GCF_017368415.1. Classification (NCBI taxonomy): domain Bacteria; kingdom Pseudomonadati; phylum Pseudomonadota; class Gammaproteobacteria; order Alteromonadales; family Shewanellaceae; genus Shewanella; species Shewanella sp. 4t3-1-2LB. The sequence continues at coordinate 452 of NZ_JAFNJD010000106.1, read as the reverse complement.
CTTGGTGATGCAATTCAAAGGCTGGCGCGACAGGGCCGACATATTGACCAGTGTTCCAGGTGTGGGCAAGGTATTGGCATATACCTTACTCAGCGACTTACCCGAGCTTGGCAAACTCAACCGCAAAGAAATCGCCGCACTGGCAGGCGTTGCCCCCATGAGCCGCGAGAGCGGTAGTTACACAGGTAAACGGCGTATTCGCGGCGGCCGAGCCAGAGTGCGAACTGTGATGTTTATGGCCATGATGTCAGCCATCCAGTGCAACCCAGTTTTCAAACGCTACTACGAACATTTAAAAGCTCAGGGAAAACTGCCCAAAGTGGCGTTAATTGCCTGCATGCGAAAGCTCTTGGTCACACTCAATACCATGATGAAAAACGGAACCCGCTGGGGCGAAAAATCAACTCAATTGGCGTAATAAGTATTGACGGAATGCCACAGTCACTTGTTAG
>NZ_JAFNJD010000105.1:0-1261 GCF_017368415.1 Shewanella sp. 4t3-1-2LB | reverse complement strand
CGAGGATGAATAGCGCAACGGCGAAGCCGTTTTGAGGGCTACGTCGGAGTTTGTTGCTGCTCAATATACTGCCGGATGATCTCAATTGGTGCACCACCACAACTGCCCGCAAAATAACTGGGAGACCAAAGCGCTCCGCCCCAGAGTTTCTTTTTGATCGAAGGGTAATTCTTTTTTCGGATCATCCGGCTCGAAACGCCTTTCAAACTATTCACCAATGCCGATACCGCCACTTTGGGCGGATAATTCACCAGTAAATGCACATGATCATCCTCACCATCGAACTCAACCAACTCTGATTCAAAATCAAGACAGACCTTTTCAAAAAAGATTTTTAGATCATCCAGCACTTCTTTGGTAAAGACGTTGCGGCGGAATTTTGTTACAAAGACCAAGTGAACATGCATTTTAAAAACACAATGTCTACCATGTCTTAAATCACTTTTAATTCCCATAGACCAATCTATAATTGAGTTGTATTGACACAGTATGAGCAAGCCATGCAACGACTGCAAGCCTACAAATTCGAACTGATCGTCACTGGAGAACAACAGCGCCAGATGCGCCGTTTTTCCGGTGCTTGCCGGTTTGTTTTTAACAAGGCGCTGGCGTTGCAAAAAGAGCGGCATGAACAGGGTGAAAAGAAACTCTCCGCTTTTGAATTGAACAACCTGTTACCACAATGGAAGGCAGTGCCAGAAACACAATGGCTGTCTGACTCACCTTCTCAAACACTGCAACAGTCGCTGAAAGATTTAGATCGGGCGTACAAAAACTTCTTTGCCAAACGTGCTGATTTTCCCCGTTTCAAAAAGAAAGGTTCTGGTGATAGTTTCCGTTACCCGCAGGGCATCAAGCTGGAGCAGGGAAATAATCGTATATTTCTGCCCAAAATCGGCTGGTGCCGTTACCGTAACAGTCGGACGGTAGAAGGTAATATTAAAAACGTCACGATCAGTCTGTCGTGCGGTAAATGGTTTGCAGCTATTCAGACTGAACATGACGCTGCTATTCCTACACCGAGCGGCGATATGATAGGTATTGATGTGGGTATTGCTCGGTTCGCCACCTTGTCTGACGGTTCATTCTATGAACCCCGCAACAGCTTCAAAACGCTGGAAAGTGCCTTGCGTAAAGCGCAGCAGGCCATGAGTCGCAAGGTAAAATTCAGCAACAACTGGAAAAAGGCTAAAGCTAAAGTCCAGCGTGTCCATGCAAAAATCGGCAACAGCCGCCGTGACTACCTGCATAAAACTTCAAG
>NZ_JAFNJD010000104.1:0-1483 GCF_017368415.1 Shewanella sp. 4t3-1-2LB | reverse complement strand
TAGTCTTGATCTAATATTGTTTTATTCATCATAAGGATGCCATCAACAACAAAGTGCTCATTAACTTCTCTAGGATCTTTCGGTATAGGTATAAAATAATCTTCCCCTAACCCAACACGTTCATATATAAACTGACCAGTACGACCGTATTCATTACAGTAACTTTCAAATAAAAGGTCGGAAATAATTCTATCACCATAACAACCTGTAAAACTTCCGACAATGAGAATTAGGAACCAAGTATAAGCTTTCATTAGTTTACTCCTCCCGAATTCAGATAATAAGTGCACCACTCATGGTTAAACGGTGAGAAGAGATCAACTGCCTGTTGGTGGTACTCTGTAATCGCCAAAAAACAAGAGTCGTTACCATGAGTTACAAGCAGTTGATCGAGGGACAACGATACCAGATCGAAGCCTACTTACGCGAGGGGTTCAGTTATCGGGAGATCGGAAAACGTCTTAAAGTAAGTCACAGCACTATCAGTCGGGAAATAAGACGCAACGGAATTCGGGATAACCATTACTTGCCAGAAGTTGCTCAGTCCAAAGCGGTTAAACGTCGTTGTCTGGCGACAAAATATAGTGTCCCAGAGCCGACTATCACATTTGTTGAGTTTGGATTAAACGAAAAATGGAGTCCCGAACAAATAGCCGGTGTAGCTAAACTTATCGGCTACAAGGTCAGTCACGAGTGGATTTATGGCTATGTCCAGCGTGATAAATTATGCGGTGGCAAACTGTTTAAACAGTTGCGGCAGAGCCATCGAAGATACCGCAAAGGTAACCGCGCGAAGCGCGTGATTATCCCGAACCGCGTAGGTATAGAGCATCGTCCTGCTATCGTAAACAGCAAGCAACGGTTTGGCGATTGGGAAGCTGACACGGTTTTAGGCAAGCAAGGCACAGGGGCGATAGTCAGCTTAGTAGAGCGAAAAAGTAAGCTGTATCTGATACGCAAAGTCCAAGCGAAAAGTGCAGCAGATGTAGCTCGAGCAATGATTGGGATGCTTTGGAAATATCGCCGGCACGTTCGAACTATCACGGCAGACAACGGCAGTGAATTTTGTCACCATGAGCGGGTTGCAGAAAAGTTGAAAACAGATATCTATTTCGCTAATCCGTACTCATCTTGGGAGCGAGGGTTAAACGAAAACTTCAACGGTTTGCTGCGCCAATACATACGCAAAGGCACAGATCTGAGAACGGTTACAGATAAGCAGATTTCTGATGTTGAACGGGCTTTAAATGCAAGGCCAAGAAAGTGTTTGGGATTTAAGCAGCCAGCAGTCGTATTTGAAGCATTACGCAAGGCTGCTTAATTTTGCGAGTGGTGCACTTCGGAGTTGAATTCGCGCCGCACAACATGTTAAACCATTCGTTGGAAGGCAAAAGAATGATGCCAACGATGCGAGGGCAATATGTGAGGCGTTTTCTCGCCCAGACATTCACTTTGTACCCGTTAAATCGGTAGAGCAGCAAGA
>NZ_JAFNJD010000103.1:0-1539 GCF_017368415.1 Shewanella sp. 4t3-1-2LB | reverse complement strand
TGAACACCGATTCTGGAAATGATGGTCAAAGTGTTCAGATTGAAATCAGTATGGGTGTTCACGTTCAATCAGTAGAGGTGTTCACGTTCCGTCAGAATGAGTGTTCATGATCGGCCGGAATACGCAATTGCTGCGCCCCTAGGAATAACAAGCTCCGCTTTTGCGGAGCTTGAAGATAATTGAATTCACTTGTAGTACTGGCAACAACGTCTGGAGTTATGTGCGGTCGTACATAAATTATACTAGTGTGATTACCAAGGGATACTGACGTGTATTAGTTCAGACTAGATCTTACTTTGCTTGTAGTGCAGGTGGGGGCTACGATTGAAACACTTCGAGCCTATGTCGATAGTCAATCAACACCAGATTAAAGTTCTTCGAACTTTACGCCTTATATCCCCGCCCTGTGATCGGGCGAGGGTTTACGGCGTGATTGCTAAAATCTAAAATACTGCTGTCCAGATTTTCCGTTGGTTAATGTACCCAATCCTCAAAAACGAGTCCGTCTACACGTTGAAACTCGCGCACGTTATTGGTTACTACTACACAGCCAGCCGAGATTGCATGTCCAGCGATAGCTGCATCATTGCTTCCGATTGGCGTCCCTTTGGCTGCTAGGTCAATTCTAACCGCCGTTGCTGCATCCACCGCCGCTTTATCCCACGGTACGATTTCATCAACACGCTTCAAGAACTCTGCGACCAACCGAGCATGTTTGGGAGACGCCTTTTTTCCAATCAGGCCAAATTGCATTTCTTGATATGTGATAACCGAGATCACAACACGATGTTGCTTATTCACAGCCTCTTGTAGCTTAAGCAACACAGATACCGGCTGTTCGCGCATAATGAATGAGCAGATACACGTATCGAGCATGTAAGTAATTTTTTTACTCAAAATTAAAGCGTCCTTCATCAATTACTACGTCCTGACGCTCGATCATGAAGTCATCATCTGCTTTTTCCTGACCTGCAAACGAAAGCCAATCAGGGCGAATTGGGCGCAAGGTAATAACATCACCATCTTTATAAATTTCAAGTTCGTTAACGCCGTCAAAGGCCATATCTTTTGGCAATCGAACCGCTTGGTTCTGACCATTTTTAAAAATTGATACTGTTCTCATCGCTATCACCTTTTAGGCATATGTTTACCATATGCTCAGTATACGAAATCACATACATATGTCAAGCATATGCAAACACCTAAACCCAGTTCTAGCGGACGCTTACCTTAATCCTCATGTTGTCGCATGAAATAGCAGGTATAAGTACACTCATTACTCATTCTGTCGCATATTGATATCCAGCTAGCCGATGGAGCTTTTTTTATCCTCAATGTGTCGCACTTAATCCTCATGTTGTCGCATGACATAACAGGGATAAGTACACTCATTACTCATTTTGTCGCAAAAAATCTATCCATTTGATATTAAACAATAAAATAATTAATGGGATTTATCCTCATTTTGTCTTAGTTGGATTTACCTTTCTTGATTGAGGAAAGTCACCACCAATGACTACACAAGATTGGTTACATGAC
>NZ_JAFNJD010000102.1:0-1553 GCF_017368415.1 Shewanella sp. 4t3-1-2LB | reverse complement strand
TCTTGCTGTATTTTTTTATATAAAGTTAAAGAAAAAGCAAATTTAAAATGATATTAAAGACAACAAAGAAGGAGTTCTTCTCTGGAAGTGCATATCAAGCGATTATACTGCTATGCGGAATAATTGTACTTCCAATATCAATTCATTATTTAAATAAAAATGAAATGGGATTTTGGTATGTTTTTCTAACTTTTGCGGCGTTTGCTCAATTATTGGAGTTTGGATATCAACCTACGATAAGCAGATTTCTTTCGGCAATATTAAGTGGTACGCAGACTCTAAATGCTGAGGGGTGGAGTTCCGAATCTATAAGTAGTATTAACTATCAATTACTTTATGACCTAATTCAAGCATCTAAGCGCTTGTACATTGGAGTTTCATTTTTAGTTTTTATTGTACTTTCAACAGTTGGTACGCTTTATTTATTTAGTTTTAATGAATTTACTAAAAGTGAAATGATTGCATGGTGCTTTTTTGTATTGTCAATATCAATCAATTTTTATTATACATATTGTAATGCGATCATTATTGGACGAGGGAATACAGTAGCAGTATATAAAGTCACAGCAATCTCGAAGGTTTTTTATACAATTATTACCGTAATATTACTTTCATTTGGGTTTGGCTTAATAGCTATGGCTGTAGCATTATTAGCATCAACTGCTTTATCAAGATTTCTTTTATATCGAGAAATTAATGATGACTCGTGGGATGTTAATATTGAACTAAATAAAATTTATCGTGTTAAGGAAAATATAGTTCCTGTTTTATATAAGGCATCATGGAAGTTGGGCGTAACTGGTCTAGGAGCGTTTTTGATTAGGCAGGGTAATACTTTTGTTGCCGCATCATTTCTAAGTATTGGCGTTGCTGGATCATATGGATTAACGATACAGGTTTTTTCTCTAATTCGAAATCTGGCTTCAATGATATTTAATTTAAATTTGCCTAAAATGAATAGTCTTCAAGTTCAGGGGAAAAAGAATGAACTTAAAAATCTATTCGTAAGTTCAATTCTATCATCTACATTAATGTATGTTATTGGCGCAATAATCTCATTGCTAATAGGCGAACAGTTAATTGATTTTATCACGAATAATACGAGTGGTACGAAGTTGCTGCCAACATATTTACTCGCATTTGTAGCATTGATATATCTGTTAGAACATATACATTCTCTTTGCGGTATATATCTTACAACATATAATCGCGTGCCTTTCCTTTGGCCATCAATAATATCTGGCGGATTAATTTTTATATCGAGTATTGTGGCATGTAATAACTTGGCTATTGGTGTTATGGGGTTATTAATTCCACAGTTTATCGTGCAGTTATGTTTTAACAATTGGTATTGGCCATATATAACGTATAGAGACCTAATAAAAGGTAATGAAAAATTTTCGATAGTTTAGAATTGTCGTAAAGTATTACAAAATCAATAGATATTTAACATTATACAATTTCTATTTAACTGTATCGCCTTTAATTTTATGAAAAAATGTGAAATAATATACCTGGTTCCGTTCGAAATGAAAGAAAATGAATACCTCGAA
>NZ_JAFNJD010000101.1:0-1575 GCF_017368415.1 Shewanella sp. 4t3-1-2LB | reverse complement strand
TTATATTGAGATGTTTTACAACCCGAAACGACAGCATAGTTCCAATGATGGACTATCACCGTTAGAGTATGAACGTCAGTATTTTAATGAGGCTAAAAGTCGTCTAGTGAAGTAGTGGCGATTCAGTATATGGAATGTTTGAGACAACTCTGGAGCGAGCACTTTGGACATTAAGTGAGAAAGATGTAGCAGGAGAGCGCCCTTTTACCGAAAAAATGACTACAGAAGCACAATTCAAAATGTTGGCAGAAGGCAGTTCAAAGCTTTCCGAAAAATGCAACTCAATATTGAAAACAGCAGCTGATACGGCATATAGATCTCAATGACTACCGCAATAGTCTTGTTCATGGCTATTTGCTGTCTTATGGACCTGAACACTCACCAATGTTCATGAAAAATCCTCGGTGGTTTGGTGAGAAAAGAAATAAGGCGACTGGTGATGCTCACATTGAAAAGCCTTTTCAAGATCTTGTTCTTATTGCAGTATGGAGTCTGTTTTTAGTTGTCCGAAATGTAGAAAGAGTCTTCACTGAACATACCTCCCAACAAGCGATCGAAGAGATGAAGGAAGATATCGACCGAGCAAGAAGCTATGCCAACGAAACTCGTCATCTCAGCTATCTCATGAATCACGAAAAAAACTAAACATAAGCATCACCTAACAGCTGATATTTTCATATTGGACGCGAGATGTATTTAGCTTGTAGTTTTCTTTCTTGGTACATATTAGCTCATTATCTAACAAATAATTATGTCATCTTATGGTTATATTTTATGTCAGCTTATGGTTTAAGTGATTTAGTAACTTATTGATATGTAGTATAGTGGTATGGCGGTTTATGGTTATATCGACAATTCAGACCGTTATAATTTCGCAGGCTTAATCTGCCACCGAGTAGTTGCTTAATCCTGTACATGGCAGTTTCTGAGATTGACCGACGATGGTAACCATACCGTTTTTTCCACTGCTTATTTGAACCATGTAGCTGTTGCCAACTGACCGCTAAGTTACGCGGATGCCCTTGTTCCCAGAGTGCAGCACCTTCTCTCGGTGGAATGAGTACCAAGGCGCGTTTTCTCCGAACGGTATCGTGACAGGCTCTTGTGTCGTAAGCACCATCACCTGAGATATTGCGGATTTTCCGATGGGTTTGCTTGAGCAAATTCGGCATGACTTCGGCGTCTGTTACACCGGATAAACTCAGTTCTGCGGCGATGATTTCATGGCTATGCGTATCCACAGCAATATGCAGCTTACGCCACACTCGACGCTTGCCATCTGTGCCATGTTTTTTCACTTTCCACTCGCCTTCGCCGTAAACCTTTAAGCCCGTCGAGTCGATAGCCAAGTGCTCAATGGTGCCGCGAGTCTTGGTTTTAAAAGCAATATTGACCGTTTTTGCACGTTTGCTGATGCAAGTATAATGTGGGCAAGTAAGTGGTACCTAGGCGAGTTGAAATACCGAATTAATAAAGCCTTGCAACGCTCGCAGTGGCATAGCGAAAACACGTTTAACCATCAGCGCTGTGGTAATGGCTAAGTCGCTAAATACGCGAGGGCGACCTTTTCCAAGT
>NZ_JAFNJD010000100.1:0-1769 GCF_017368415.1 Shewanella sp. 4t3-1-2LB | reverse complement strand
TTATATCCGACATTCCGCAGCTAATTTAGGAATAAACTACCTCATAGAGTCTACCGAGTAATTTGAGTAGTTGTGTTTGGTGCTCTTGAAGTCCAGTGATGAACCGATGGCCGTTAATCTCTAACGTATCAATGCCTTCGAACTGCAAGAAGACCCAACGTGCCGTCGGTTTTGCTGTCGTCTTGTTCTTTACCATACTTGGGAAGAACGCTTCGGTTTGTGCGAGTTGCTCTCTGATTTTGTGTTCTAAACTGGCGTAAACAAGCAAGCTCAACGTCATTATCATTAGCAACGCTTCAATGCGCTCAGGCTTTTTCAAAAAGATGGAAGAGGTTAAAAACTCAGGGCTTTTTAGAAAGCGGAAGCCACGCTCGACTTTTTGTTGCGATTTGTAATGAGCTAGCAGAGCTGCCATGGTGAGTGCTTCATTGTCGGTGTCATTCGTCGCGAGGATAAACATGCCTACTTTGAGCCTAGCCAGTTTTACTTTTTCTAGGTCGGTGAAGGGAGCGGCCTCGATAAAGTATTGGTATCCTGTCGGTGCTTCATCTGTCTTTGGGCGCCCCGAATGAGAGTAAGTCGGCAGTTTGATGAGAGTGCCTTGTTCAAACCCTAGTAAGTCACATTGTTTCTTGAAATCGTTAAACGCGAGTTCTGCGTCAACTTCACAAGCGAATGGTTTTTTACTTAGCTTTCTCAACGCTTTGATTTCTTTTGCTATATTTGCCTCTAAGTTCTTGAAGAAAGTGATTTCTTCCCGCTTGGTGGCTTGTTCACTGTGAACGAGCAACCAACGTTGATTGACCTTTCCGTAATCCGAGTTTATCCAACACCCTGAGTAGCCATGATCGATAGCGCTCAATTGCTCTGGCTCTAGCGCAAGCAGTGCTTGTTTTGCGAGCTTGATGGTCATCGGTACACGGGTAATGAACTTTTGATTTTGCTCATCTAGCGAGGAGATGCTTTCTTCGGTGTACAAGGCAGCATCAGCGATAAAATAACGACTATTTTGCGCGGCTTTTAGGCAATGTATGTGTCTTTTAGTGACTTCAGCGAATGCCTTGGCATCATTGGTGTTGCCACTCAGTGCTTGCATGTAAACAGGAATACCTGCTTGGTTTTCACAGATGAGTTCAAGCACCACTTGGTTAAGCTCTGGCCTATGATCCCGACTGTAGCCTCGTACAAGCTTGATCACGTTGGTGTTTTCATCTTGTGCATACTCACCATCAACGTGAAAGCTGGTGATATCAAGATGAACTGAATCCGTCGTCAAGCCCAGTTTATCAACAACACGCTCAGCAATAACCTGATAGAGCGCAGAGACATCGGCTTCGTATAGAGCATCTAAGGTGCGCCCTAGTACATCATCAGTAAGATGGTGTGCTTCAATCTCCTTGGCGAGTAGCTTAGACACAGGCTTGGTCTTAAAAAAGTCCGAGAACATGTGCAGTGTTCTGCTATGAAAGCCAAGTCCATTTAGGAGCATGGCCAATACCGCGTCACCATGAGAAACATTGTGGTCAGAATATTTTGGGATAACGGCATCTATCATCCGTGGCAGGCCAATTTCGTGACAAAAGGCGGCAATGAGACCAAGGTGATCTAAGCGTTTAATAACAGGATGGGTAGACATATTTTGAGACCGTCAAATAGCAGCAATAGATCAAAACTGTCGATCGCGGTCAAGATGGTGCCGTGGTTTTTATGAAAAACTGATCGCCAGATCACGCTATTTAAATTCTGGAATTAGCTGCGGAATGACGGTT